>CAIKFN010000098.1 GCA_903826715.1 uncultured Actinomycetes bacterium | reverse complement strand
GACGAACAACAATTCGGTCTTCTAGGGGTTGCAGCTTCATTTTGATTGCCTCCTGAGCAATTAGCACTCGAAACTTCCGACTGCCAATTTAGCAGTCTCACCGCAAAAGTGCCAAATGAGACTTGATCAGGGACAATGCCTTTCAAGCTTCCACTGATTTGCAGACTGGGTATAGAAAACACGGTCGTGGAGTCGGTCTGTGCGGTGCTGCCAGAACTCAAAATACGTAGGTTCTAAGCGGTATCCGCCCCAGTGCAGCGGGCGCGGAATCGGCTTTCCTTCAAACTCAATTTCAAGTTCCTTGACTCGGTCTTCAAGTTCAGCGCGACTCGCGATTGGAGCACTCTGGTCACTCGCGTGCGCACCAATTTGGTGTCCGCGAGGACGAGAGTTGAAGTACTCATCTGACTCAAGCGCGCTCATCTGGCTCACTGCGCCTTCCATGCGGATCTGTCTGCCGAGTGGTTCGCAGTACCAAAGAATTGCGGCGAAAGGATTTAGGAGTAACTCATGTCCCTTGTGCGATAAGTAATTCGTATACCAACCAAATGAGTGATCATCAATGTGGCGAAGAAGAACCATGCGAGTGCTTGGATGCCCGTTCGGCGTTGATGTTGAAAGAGCGATTGCTTCACGCTCTCGCATTACGTCTTTTACATCATCAAACCATTTGTTGAACTGGACAAATGGGTTTGGGTCGCAGTCTGCAACGTCAAAGGGAACCCAGCGCTCACTCATTTGACGTCTACTAACTGCCAGTTTGGACTCGCAGACAAAGTAAGCGGGCTCGGTCCATTGTGAGAAATTCTGTGCACACCAGCAGCAGCGATCATTGCTGCATTATCAGTGCACATCTGCATTGTTGGCAAGTGAGCAATAATTCCAAATTCACTAGCGAGCTGTGTAATGCCAGCACGAAGCGCAGAGTTCGCTGCAACTCCCCCAGCGAGTGCCACACCCTTCACTTCATTCTTTTCAAGTGCGGTGCGTAACTTGCGTAGTAGTTGCTCTGCAACGGCTGCTTGAAATGAGGCCGCAACGTCAGCCAGAGGGACGTCGGCATTTTTCTCTGTGGCTCTCACTACTGCAGTCTTTAGACCAGAGAACGAAAGGTCATAACCTTCGCCGGTCATAGAGACAGGGAGCTTTAGTTTTCCAGGTGTTCCAGTTTGTGCAAGCTTGTCGATTTCAGGACCACCGGGGTAACCAAGTCCGAGCCACCTAGCGACTTTGTCATACGCTTCACCCGCTGCGTCGTCGATTGTTTCACCAAGTACAACGTGCTCTCCTGGGCCACTTTGTAAAACAATCATGCTGTGTCCGCCCGATACTAAAAGTGTCATCAGTGGCCACTCAAGATCACTCTTTTCAAGCAGTGGTGCAAAGAGGTGGCCCTCTAAATGATTGACCCCAACGAACGGCACGCCCCACGCGAGTGAAAAACCTTTTGCGGCAGAAAGGCCAACGAGAAGTGATCCAATAAGTCCCGGTCCACTGGTGACGGCGATTGCATCAATGGCTGGGTTATGAGGATCAAGTCCCGCATCTTTTAGCGCACGCTCAACAACAGGGCCAATGGTTGCAACGTGAGCTCGTCCTGCGAGCTCTGGCACCACGCCACCAAATGCGCGGTGCTGGTCAATGGAGGATTCAATAACGGAAGAAATCACGTGGAAGTTCGAATCAACGACT
>CAIKFN010000097.1 GCA_903826715.1 uncultured Actinomycetes bacterium | reverse complement strand
GATATCAATTTTACGTAAAATGGCTTCACACGTGACAGCTCGATACATTGCACCAGTATCTAGAAATGACCATCCGAGTCCTTCAGCGACAGCTTTTGCAACAGTTGACTTCCCAGATCCCGCAGGCCCATCAATTGCAATGATTAAGTTGCTCATCGAAGTGAATCTAAGTGCTCGAAGAAGTTTGGATAGCTCGATGCGACAGTTGAAACACCGGTGATTTTTCCACCGTTGCCACTAATTGCCGCCACTGCGCTAGACATCACGATTCGGTGATCAAGGCCACTGTCAATCGTGAAATCATGGAACAATGTTGCGTCTCCAAGTCCTTCAACAAAGAAGTCGTCACCCTCGCTCCAGACCTTGCAGCCAAGTAGTGAGGCAATGCGCATAGATCCTTCAAAGCGGTCTGATTCCTTCAGTCGAAGTTCCCCCATGTCAAGAAAGGAAGTAACGCCTGTGGCGGCTGCGGCTGCGACGCTGAGCGCTGGCACTTCATCAACCGAAGGAATTTCTGAAGCGTGAATTTCAGTTGCAGAGAGTTTCGATGACGACGCCTTGAGTCCAGAAGCATCAATGGAGAGACTTCCTCCCATGCGCTGAAGAACTGAAACAAAGCCAATTCGCTCTGCAGATGTATCAATTGAGTTCACGTGAATTTGCGCATTGGGGTGAACAAGTCCGAGTACTGCAAAGAACGCAGCTTGCGATGGGTCCCCTGGAACAACCCAGTGTGCGCTCTTCGGTCTTCCTGGATGCACTGTTACTGATCGACCTTGTCCAATATCAACGCTTTCAATTTGAATTCCTGCGTGGCGAAGCATGTCTTCTGTTGCGCTTCTGGTTCTGACGTCCTCATGAACAGTGCTTGGTCCTGATGCGCTAAGCCCAGCAAAGATGATGGCGGACTTAACCTGCGCACTTGCCTTGGGCACGTGATACTCAATGCCAACGAGGCTGGATGATCCGGTGATCTTTAGTGGAGGGGTGATGTGCTTTCCTTGACCAGAGAACTTTGAGCCCATCATTTCTAGAGGTTCTGCAACTCGGTCCATTGGTCTCTTCGAGAGTGATGCGTCGCCAATCAGCGTGTGAACACCTTCAACGCCACTTACGATTCCGGTCATAAGTCGTATTGTCGTTCCTGAATTACCACAGTCGAGATCGCTGCTTGAAGCGTGAAGTCCATCTGTAGGTCCAGTAAGTGTTACTTGGTCACCTTTGTCGGTTCGAACAGCTCCCATTGACTGGAGCATGGTGCTTGTAGAAGCGACATCTTCACCGCTAGAGAGTCCTTCAATGGTGCTCGTTCCACTTGCGAGTGCACTAATCATCAGTGCACGGTGCGAAGTGCTTTTGTCACCAGGAACACGAACTTCGCCACGCAGTGACGGTGCTGGTTCAATCTGACGTTCGTCGCTCATTATTCGGTGGCGACCTTAAAACCATGAGAGGTCAGAGAATCGCAGAAAAGATCACGTTGCGCTAAGTCAATTGCGAGAAGCAATGTTCCGCCAGTCCCCTCTATTGCGTGAGCAATTTCAATGTCGTAGATGTTGACGAGTAGGTCTGATGCAGCTTTGGTGACTTCGGCGAGTACCCCAGGCTTGTCAGGGATTGCAATGCGAAGGTATGCAAGATTCTCTGAGCTGAGTGCGCGTCCTGGCAGTTGGCGCCGAGCTTGTGAGGCAGTTGTAAGAATCTTTTTTATCTCTTCTCGAGCGTTGGTATCGAGTGCAGTTCTAAGAGCACCAATGCGTTTTTCAATTGCATCGAGTGTTGAGGTGATCGCTTCACGATTTTCAAATAGAACGTCTGGCCAAATGGCTGGGTCCCCTGCAGCAACTCGCGTCATATCTCTAAAGCCACCAGCAGCTAGCTGTAGCAGCACAGGATCTTGCTCCGCGGTCTTTGTTGCTTCATTCATTAGAGCGCCGGCAAGCAAGTGAGGAACATGGCTAGCAAGAGCCACAAGACGGTCATGGTCGCCACCAGAAATTGCTACAACGCTTGCTCCCAGTTCTCGAAGAATCGAATGAAGGGCGGTGTAGACCTCTGGTGGTGTTGCATCGGTTGGCGAAAGTACCCAGGTGCAACCTTGGAACAGGTCAGCTCGAGCTCCTGCGAACCCACGCAGCTCAGATCCTGCCATTGGGTGTCCACCCAAGAATCGTGCATCGCTAATTGAACTGACGATTGAATCCTTTACCCCAGCAACATCAGTGACAAGGAGTGACTTCGAGCTAACAGTGGAAAGAACTCGATTAGCAATCTCTGCAACACTTCCTGCTGGTGTCGCAATTACAACAAGAGCGTGACGTTCGCCAAGTTCACCCGCAGCAACGATGCCACGTTCTAATGCTTCTTTTAGGACAGATGCATTTGCGTCCTCGCCAGTTACGTTCCATCCCGCATCGCTGAGCGCGAGGGCCACCGAAGATCCAATTAGTCCGAGACCAATTACGTGAGCGAGCTGCTTATTTTGGGAGGTCATCGCGAAGTGACTGCGCATTGTGAAGATAGACGTGATGAATTTCACTGCGAGAACGTGTTGTGTAGATGTGCATCATGATTCGAATGCATTTGCTCATTGATCCAGGAACATTAATTTCGCTGGCACACATTAACGGAATGTCACCAAATCCAACTTCTCGAGCAGCTGCCGCGGGAAACGTTGACGTGAGGTCAACAGAGGTTGTAAAGATAACGCTAATTACATCGTCATGTTCGATTTCATTACGCGACATGAGCTCAAGAATGAGTTCACGGGTGCGCTCGCCTATGGCTTCAGGCGTGTCTGCATCGCACGTTGTGGCGCCTCTGAGGCCTCGAACTAGTGCAGAAGTCATGATGGCATGCTAGAGGCGATTTCGTCTGACATCCCAACTGCCTCCATTAATCGACGAACTTCACCAACAGATAGCTGGCGAGCACTGCCAGGACTCAGTGTGGCGTCCTGTAGAGGGCCAATTCGGGTGCGAACAAGCCGAGTTACCTCATGGCCCACGGCTGCACACATACGACGTACTTGGCGATTTCGACCTTCGTGAATAACAATGCGAAGCAGGCCGTCGCTAACTCGACTTACTTGAGCCGGACTAGTCATTCCGTCTTCGAGTTCGACACCTTCGCGAAGTCGTCTAATAGACGCCGGCGATGGATCACCTTCTACGCGTGCGAGGTATTCCTTTGCGATGCCGGAACTTGGATGCGTCAGCAAATGTGCAAGTCGTCCATCGTTAGTAAGGATTAAGAGTCCTTCGGTATTCATATCGAGTCGGCCAACTGGAAAGATTCGAACCGCAGAATCAACTAATTGAAGAACGGTCGTTCTTCCCTGTGGATCTGAAGCAGTTGTAACAACTCCGTCTGGCTTATTAAGAAGGTAATAGACAGTGTTCTGCGCGGTTGGAGCAAGAGTCCCGTCAACGCAGATGACATTCACCTCAGGGCGAACTCTGTTTCCGAGTTCAGCAGTTCGACCGTCAATCGTTACGCGACCATCAGTGATGAGGATCTCACAGGCGCGACGAGAACCGAACCCAGCACGAGCAAGTGCTTTTTGGAGGCGTTCGCCCTCTTCCAACTAGGCGTCCTCAGCGAGGTCTAGTTGTGAATTCATCTCATCAACAAGCTCTTGTGCGGTTTCAACAGGTGGCATGAATTCTTCAATTGGAGGAAGCTCTGAAATATTTGCGAGGCCCATGCGGTCAAGAAATAATTCGGTAGTTCCATAAAGAATTGGAGTACCTGGTCCAGTGGAGCGGCCTTTTTCTTCAATGTAGCCACGTTGTTCGAGGAGTCGTGAAACACCGTCAACATTTACTCCACGAAGTGAAGTGATTTGAGCACGAGAAATTGGTTGGCGGTACGCAATAATTGCGAGTGTTTCAAGAGCAGCGGAGCTGAGTCTGTGCGATACGTCTCGGTTGGCAAATTTGCCTACCCACTCTGATACTTCTGATGCAGACTGCATCACCCATCCACTCGCTAGTTCTGCGAGTTGAAAGCCACGACGTTGTTCAGCGAACTCCAAACGAAGGGCACGAAGCGCAATCACTACATCTTCGGTATCAACTTCAACAACGTCGGCTAACTCTTCAGCTGAAATTGGTTCAAGCGCTACGGTCAACATCGCCTCGAGCTTTTGTTCTAGAGAAAACTCATCCCTCATAACTGTCGACCTTTCCGTAATCGAATTCTTCTTGATTTTCAATCCACTCAATCTCAACTTCACCAAAGGT
>CAIKFN010000096.1 GCA_903826715.1 uncultured Actinomycetes bacterium | reverse complement strand
TCACATTGTGAACAAGTGGACAAGGCCCACTGTTTAAGGCTTTTAGAAGCCAGCGGTTGTGAATTCCTGGAGTTTGTCGTGACGGTGGAAGGTTTCAATGGTGCGAACCGTTCCCGACTTCGAGCGAACAACGAGTGACTGCGTGGTGGCTCCAAAGTCGTGGAAGCGAACACCACGAAGAATGTCACCATCAGTAATGGCGGTTGCCGAGAAGTAGCAGTTGTCACTAGCGACGAGGTCGTCAGTCTTTAAAACTTTGGTGAAGGAGTATCCGAGGGCTTCGGCGATCTTCTTTTCTTCGTCGTTACGTGCGTAGAGCACTCCCTGGATTTCTCCTCCGAGCCCCTTAAGTGCGGCTGCAGCAATAACACCTTCTGGAGTTCCACCAATGCCGAGCAAGATGTCAACACCAGAGTTTGGCCACCCAGTTGCAATCGCTCCCGCAACGTCACCGTCAGAAATTGAAATCACCCGGGCACCGGCTTCACGAACTTCTGCAACGAGGTCGTCGTGGCGAGGGCGGTCAAGGATGACAACGCCTAGTTCTTGAACACTCTTCTTTAGACGCTTCGAGAGTTCTTTTAAGTTGTCAGTTGCTGATGCGTTGATGTCAATGGCGCCACGACCACGTGGGCCAACGGCGATCTTGTTCATGTAGAACGTAGGACCAGGGTTGAACATGGTTCCTTTTTCAGAAAGTGCAATAACCGAGAGCGCCCCATTTCGACCCATGGCCGTCAGTGTGGTGCCGTCGACCGGGTCAACAGCTACGTCAACTTGTGGGGCAGTGCCATCGCCAATTCGCTCACCGTTATAGAGCATTGGGGCTTCATCTTTTTCGCCTTCGCCAATGACCACAACACCGTCCATAGGGATTCCGCCAAGTACGAATCGCATAGCGTCAACTGCTGCGCCGTCAGCGGAGAGCTTGTCTCCACGTCCCGCCCAGCGTGCCGCGGCGATGGCCGCTGCTTCGGTGACTCGAATCATTTCAAGGGCGATATTGCGGTCTGGCGTCTGAGGTGGCTGCACATACAGATGGTACTCCGAGCCCCAGATTCCACCTAAACAACGAGTCTTTATCTAGGTGTTTTTGCGGCAATACTTGAGGGGTGAGTTCTCTTGTCGTTAAGCCATCTGGTCCCTTGTCGGGAGAGGTGAAGGCCTACGGCGCCAAGAATGCTGTTTTGAAGCAAATGGCGGCGTGTCTCTTGGCGAGTGGAGAACACCGCCTCACCAATGTCCCAGATATCACTGACGTCACCATGATGGTCGAACTTCTCGTGGCGCTTGGTTGCACGGTGAAGCGTCCTAACAACCACGAACTCTGCATTGTTGTCCCTGAAGCAAAGGACATGCATCCAGTAGCACCAGCGCACCTCTTTGAAGCAATGAGGGCTTCAATTGTTGTACTCGGCCCACTACTAGCGAGATGTGGCGAAGCGAATATGGCGCTTCCTGGTGGCGATGATTTCGGACAACGACCAATCAACTTTCACACCGATGGACTCAGTGCAATGGGTGCTGAGTTTCATAACGACCGCAGTTCAATTCGTGCGACACTTCCACGTGCGCGTCTAAAAGCAACTCGCATCACACTCGAGTATCCGAGTCACACCGCAACTGACAACTTACTTATGGCGTGCGTGCTTGCAGAAGGCAGATCAGTTATTGATAATGCAGCACGTGAACCAGAAGTCGAAGACCTCGGTCGCCAGCTCCAAGCAATGGGCGCAAAGATTGAAGGTCTCGGTACTTCCAGGCTCACTATTGACGGGGTTGAAAAGCTAGAACCTGCACATCACGAAGTCATTCCAGACCGCGTTGTCGCCGCCACCTACCTGGCGTCTGGGCTAATTACCGCAGGAGAAGTTCGCGTCGTTGACGCCAATCCTCGCCACATGGAAATGCTGCTTCGAAAGATTGAAACCATTGGTGGGGTTGTTGACATTTCTGGTGAAGGCATCTGCGTTCGTGGACCTTCAAGGCTCAGCGCGTGTGACGTTGCGACGTTGCCGTATCCAGGAGTTGCAACTGACTACAAGCCACTTATTACAACCATGCTGAGTGTTGCTGACGGCGTGTCAGTTGTAACCGAGAATCTTTTTGCGGGTCGCTTTCGTTACGTGGATGAACTTGTTCGACTTGGAGCGACAATCACCACCGAGGGTCACCACGCCATGATTCGAGGAGTTGATCATCTGACAGGCACAACAGTTCGTGCAACTGACATTCGTGCGTGCGCGGCACTCACATTGGCGGGACTAGTTGCGAACGGTGAAACAACCATTGAAGGTCTCGAGCACGCTGATCGTGGGTACGATGACTTCGTTGGCCACCTCACGAGTCTCGGAGCCGTGGTTGAGAGGACTTCATGATTGCGCGCGACCCCACTGTTTTGGTAGAACAAGCCAGGGCTGGCTCACGTACTGCGCTCGCCAGGCTCATTACCTATGTGGAGTCTGGAGGGGCCCAGCATCGCCAAACTGTCTCCTTGGCTTACCAAGCCCCCTCGCCTTACGTTGTGGGCATTACAGGCCCTCCTGGGGCCGGAAAATCGACCCTGACGGACCAGCTAATTACGACCGCCCTAGAGCGTGGATCCTTCGACGGTGAGCACCCTTTCAGCCAGGTGGGCATTCTCTGTATAGACCCGAGTTCGCCCTTCACTGGTGGGGCCATCTTGGGAGACCGCATCCGCATGCAAGACCACGCCACGAACGAGCACGTCTTCATTCGTTCCATGGCAACACGAGGTCACCTTGGAGGACTCTCACTCGCTGTTCCAGACGCAGTGCGAGTTCTTGGTGCCGCAGCATTCTCGCTCGCGCTCGTAGAAACAGTTGGGGTTGGCCAGATGGAAGTGGACATTGCTTCAGCTGCGGACACGACAATTGTTGTCACGAACCCCGGATGGGGAGACGCAATGCAAGCCAACAAGGCAGGCCTCTTAGAAGTTGCTGACATCTTTGTCATCAACAAAGCAGACCGTGCTGGTGTTCGTGAAACTAGGCGCGACCTAGAACAGATGCTTGACCTTGGTGGGATGCACGAATGGCGACCAACAATTCTTGAAACTGTTGCAAGCAATGGCACCGGTGTTGAAGCACTCTTCGAAGCAATTTGTGAACACCGACGTCACCTTGAATCTTCCTCACAAAATGCGCACATTGAAAAGCGCACCAAGGCTGAACTCGAGAAGGTTTTAGCGGCGATGTTGCGCTCAAGAGTTTCTGGCATTAGCAACGGATCTCGCTACGAAGAACAAGTTGCTGCCCTAATTGCTGGCACTACAGACCCCTACAAGGCCGCCGAGGCACTACTCTCAGAAGCATGATTGCTACTTCAGTTGGATACGACATTGTCTTCTTGATTCACCTACTTGCTGGTGTTGCTG
>CAIKFN010000095.1 GCA_903826715.1 uncultured Actinomycetes bacterium | reverse complement strand
GAATTGTCGAACAAGCCCTGAGCAGTACCAGCACGGCGAGAGCGTGGTGACCATCACACAGTCGGGGTAGTCACGACGACGCCCAGCTTTTCTAAAGGCATCAGTTTCTGCGTGTACTGATGCATCGTCTTCTTGAACTCGACGATTGTGTCCAGCACCAAGGAGTTCGCCCTCTCTTGTGAAGAGCGCTGCCCCAATAGGGATCCCACCTTCACTAAGACCAAGCGCCGCTTCTTGGTATGCGGTTTCGAGCATTTTTTTGGCCATCTCTTTGCTTAATGGAGCATGTTTTTTGTTCATGATTGTAAGTATGCTCCAAAGTTGTGGATGTTTGCACGACTCTTTACCAAGTTAATTAAAGGACTGAAATATGTCAGATCGTCAGATGGCCTTTCCAAGTGGCTTTATGTGGGGAACTTCAACATCGGGATACCAGATCGAGGGCGGTGGAGAAAATACTGACTGGTACCGCTACGAAACGAAACCAGACACTATTGCTGTCGAGCCATGTGATGATGCTTGTGATTCATGGAATAGATACGAAGAAGATCTCGACATTATTGAGTCACTTGGGCTCAACTCATTCAGACTCTCTTTGGAGTGGGCAAAAATCGAGCCACAACAAGGAGTCTTCTCAAAAGATGCAGTGGCGCACTACAGAGATGTCCTCAAGGCTTGTCATGCCAAAGGCATCCAAACTGTGGTTACGTTGCATCACTTCACTCTGCCGCTATGGGTTGCAGATCTTGATGGATTCGAGAACCCGAGGATCGCAGAGTGGATGGGGAATTATGCCAAGCATGTTGCTACAGAACTAGGTGATGAAATTGACATTGCGTGCACTATTAATGAGCCCAACATCGTTGCACTAATGGGATATTTACTTGGTGTATTTCCACCAGAGGTTAGAGACCGTTCTCGATACGACAAAGTAAATGAGGCAATGCGTGCAAGCCACTTCGCAATGCGCGAAGAACTGAGAAATGGTCCAGGAACGTATCCGATTGGGATGTGTCTGTCGATGCAGGAATACGTTTGCGCTGAAGGTGGCGAAGAAACTATGGAGATTATTCGCAGCTCAATGGAGGACCAGTACCTCGCAGTGGTTAGTGACGATGACTTTATTGGCGTACAGTGCTACACCAAAATCGAACTTGGTGCTAGTGGAATTATTCCGGCAACTGGTGAAGTAACCGAAATGGGATATGCCTTTTGGCCACAATGTGTTGCATACACGGTCTGCAGAGCTGCAGACGTGGCAGGCATCCCGGTAATTGTTACTGAAAATGGCATAGGCACTAATGACGATGAACAGAGAATTAGGTACTTAGAAGGTGCACTGCAGGGACTTGCAAAAGTAATTGATGAAGGATACGACGTTCGCGGCTACTTCCAATGGTCGTTGCTTGACAACTTTGAATGGACACTCGGGTATCGTCCAAAGTTTGGAATCGTTGCAGTCGACCGCTCCACTTTTAAACGGACACTAAAGCCTTCAGCTGCTTGGTATAGCGACGCTGCAAAGCGTTTTCCAGAGTCGTTTAAATAGTTAAGTGAGCGCTAAACGCTCAAACTGAAGTGATGGGGCTTCGATTGCTTTTAGCGCTTCTCGCATTGCTTCTACTTGTGTTGACGAAGCCTCTAGTGAGTTTCCTCGAACAAGATTTTGTTCTTCAAGTGGATCTTCTTTTCTGTTGAAGACCACGTCACCGTGGAAGGAATTCATTCGAGCCCAGAATGGAACTTCGTCACCAGTAGTAAACGGTTGGCGAATTACCGGAACATCAGAACCAGGCATGTATTCCAAAGTTGCACGACGATCAGGTCGAGGGAGTCGAATATTTGGGTACGCGTGAATTGGCATTGTTGACCATCTATTAGAGAACATCTCCAGTGGTCTATTGCCTTCAATGGGTGCTCGAACAAATTTTGTCTCTTTGTCAATGAAAACAACCTCGCGTCCCCATATCCCAGTGAGTATGTGATCACGAGTTGATGGTCCAGTGCCGTTAAGTACTGATGTGAGCGAATGGCCATGAGTGCGGTGTTCTGGCTGGACATCAAAGACTTCGCACAATGTTGCGTGGATGTCGACTGTGGTTGTTAAATCGTTCACTTCAGTGGCGGCTCTTGCGGGCCAGGCAATCATTAATGGGATATGACCCATCTCTGAATAAATAGGAACACCGGGCTTGCCCCAAATTCCGCCACGCTCGCCTAAGTAGTGACCATGGTCAGTCATCACTATGACAGCGGTATCTTCCCAGGCGCACGCTTCATCGATTGCGTCTAGTACTTTTCCGAAATAATGGTCAATCATTGAGAGCTTCGCGCCGTAGTTTGCACGAATGTGTCGTCCAGTTCGTTCATCTGGAACATTTGGTCCACCTGCATCGGTGTAGGGAGGCCAAATTACTTTAGGTCCGTCCCATGCTTCGTCGTACATTGACGCCCACGGCTCGGGAGTATCGAATGGCTCATGGGGATCAAATTCATCAACAAATAAAAAGTAGCGATCTTTGCTGTCTTTATTTTCGCGAATCCATTTCGCCGCCGCCGTCATTGTCTTAGGCCCGGGGAAATCTTCTACGTCTTTGAAATAGGTTCGTGATTTGTCGTAGCCACGCTCAATGGATGCAGGCTGCGCTGGGAGTGCAGGGGAACCGAACCAAGAAGGATCGAGACGAGTTTTCCAAGGATCATCTTCACCACCTCGTACGTAGTCCCACGCAGAGAAGTCGGTGTGATAATTCTCACCACCGGACTCAAAGAGATGGGGATGATCAGTTATCAATTGCGTAATGATTCCTTTTCTGCGGAGTTCAAATGTGATGGCATCTTCCCAAACCTCTATTGATCCCCATGGACGCCACAAAAAGTCGAGTGCTCCACAAAGAATGTCGTGGCGTGCTGGCATGCAGGGGAGAGAACCTGTGTGATGATTTGTAAACTTGATTGAGCGATTCGCGAATCTCATGAGATTCGGAGTTGTGAACTCATTAAATCCATACGCCTCAAGTAGGTGACGATTGAGGGAATCAAGTACCACCACAATGACGTTGCGTGGTTTCTTGCTTTCAGGCGAAGACTGCATTTGTCAACGGTACATCAAGTGCCAGTTGATTTACGATGCTGGCTCTAGCGCTTGTTGCTTCTGGACCTGTCTGGCTACACGACCAGAGCGCTTTTCGAGAATGAAGTACACGAATGCGCCAAATCCCACGCCAGCAAAGACAGAGAAATCTGCCCCGCCGTACCACCCAGCACGGCACGTGCCATGTACGAGGCCACTCGCACACACTGAACCAAAGTGATTAGAAATAGGTGTCATCCAGTGAAATGGGAATGAGACCGGTGGTGGGGCTTTCGAGAAGCAGGCTGTCGCGCTAATCATGCCAACTGCGAAGGCCACGACTGCATTCCATTGCACGCCGGACGTTTGAGCGAAGTACGTCCCATTAGTGTCGGTGCGCTGCAGTTCACTTGCGCTGTATTTCATCTTTCGAAGCAGCCAGTCCATTAAAAAGATTCCGAGCCATGGTCCAATCCACACAATTATCACTCCAACAAACTCCTTCATGTAGAGAGAGAACGTCGACTGAAACATGGCCCAGATTGTCAGGCCGCATGAAATAACTGAATCAAGTAACACTGCTTGGTAGCGCTTTATGCGAATACCTATTGACTGAAGCGAAACACCAGAAGAATAAAGATCGAGTGAGTTCACTGCGAAAAGCTGGAGCACTGCAAAACCCAAGAAGAGGACAACAAACCATTTTGGAAGCACGTGTTGTGCGTACAGCACCTGAAATGGATTTGCTCCGTTCCATGCAGCAACCTGCGACGGACTTGAAAGAAATGTAAATGTCGTTGCACCAAGGAGCATCAGCAAGATCTCTGGAACGGCGGTGCCTAAAAACACCCAGCCAACAACTGCTGACTTCTTTGCATCGCGTGGGACATACCTCGTGTAGTCATTTGCACAGTTCGTCCAACCGAGCCCCGAAAGAGCAAAAACAAATGCGAGTGCCGCACTGTACAGTTCCCATCCACCACCGACCCCGGCGTAATTTGGCGTGCCAAATTTTATGTCGAAGAACGCAAGTACTACGAATACGGCACCAAACGGAATAATCATCACTCGAATTACTTTGACCATGGTGGCATGCCCAAAGTAAGGAACAATTGCTTGAATTATTGCAGCACAGATAATAAGGAGAACTTCAAATCCGCTGCTGACGTGGATGTTCGCCATTTGTAAAAGCACCATAACCGCGCCGACAATAAGTATTAGTCCTTCAGTTTCAAATCCGAGAAGTGTGATCCAGTTAAAAAAAGCAAATAATTTTGAACCATGTACACCGAAGGGTGCCCTATTAATTGTGAAGGTTGTTGTTCCAGTCTCTGGACCTTGTAGCGATGCAGCGCCCACGAGAAAGAAAGAAAGGTTTCCAATAACGATCACACTGACCGTTGTTGCGAAATTAAATCCAAAGCCCATTACTAAGGCTCCGTAAACAAAGTATTCAACATTGATTGAAGATCCTGCCCACAATGCCCCGATTGTCTTTGGTTGTGTCCAACGCTGTGACTCTGGTACTCGATCAGTACCAGCTTGTTCGATTACGAAGGCTTTTGAAGTCACGCAGTTATCTTCTCATTTTCATGATGTGATGAATTTGCTGTCGAATTGTTCACACTAAAAATGAAAAAGTTCTCTTGTCAACTTACTTAAGTGATAACTTAAATATAGGTAGCCCACTGCTATGGGTAATGAGATTTCAGCGCAAGCATTCGATTGTCCGAAAAAACTTTTGCTCAAACGCCCTGAAAACAAAGGACTTTTACTACTTGAAATCGAAGATTATCTTTTCACAAGTACAAACTGCGGACTCACCTGACTTGTTGCTATGTTTGGCTAATGGTTGAAACTGCACAAGGCAATTTCACCGGGGGAAAGCAGAACAAAATGTCACTAGAGATGGACCGTAGGTCTTTTTTAACTAATTCAGCAGCCACCATTGGTGGAGTTGCAATGGCCGGGACTGTCGTCGACAGTCTTATTGCCGGTAGCGCTGGCGCTGCAACTGCCGTAGGTATTAATACGGGTACACCAAAGTTAGGTGGAACACTTACGGTTTCTACCAACGGTGACGCACTTTCGTTAATAGCATTCAGTGGCCCAAAGGGCTCATGGGGTGCATCACACTACGTTCGTGGAAAAGCTATCTATGACGGACTGTTTGAAGTTGCAGCAGACGGAAAGACAGTGCTTCCAATGTTGGCAACTGGAATTACGCCTAACCAAAACTTCAGTGTTTGGACAATGCAACTTCGCCAAGACGTCAAGTTCCACAACGGAACTGCCTTCAATGCTGATGTAGTGGTGAAGAACTATCAGGCCTGTGGACTAGACAACAGTCCAGTGGGACCAGCTATTGCGCCTCTAGTTAAATCTGTCGTCAAGGGATCTAACGACTACGAAGTTATCTACAACTTGGTTATTCCAATCGCCGCGTGGCCACTTTCACTTGCAGCTTCACAGATTGCGTATCAGGCTGAGCCATCGACTCTCGTTAAGGGATACAATGACGTTGCAATCGGAACTGGTCCATTCAAGATGGTGTCAGCAAGTGACTGGGTGTACAACGACCACTGCACGCTTGCTAAGAACACTAACTACTGGCGCACCGATGCTAAGGGTCGGAAACTCCCCTACTTGGACAAACTTGTCATCAAAGTAATTTTGGACGATGAAGCTGCGTACCAAGCAGTGCAGGCAGGTTCAGTTGACATTGCTTACACCACTGACTCAAATGTGGCTGCCAAGATGATGGGAAACAAAAACCTTGTTGCTCGTACAGATGAACATGACCCTCGTGAACCTGCCACAAACTACTGGCTCATGAACACAACTGGAACAGTGAACCAGTACGGTGCTTGGGCAGCTGCAGCCCTTCCTTACATCTTAAAGGGTGCAGCAGTCCCTACGTCAGTGCAGTTAGCTCTTGCAGGAGACAAGACAGCAAGTGCTGCAGTTGGTGCGGCCACAGGAACGTACATTGCTGGGGCAGTTAACCCATCGACTTTGGCTTGGGACCACACTTACACGAACCACTTGACCGACTCATCGATCCGTAAGGCAATCATTCAGGCAATTGACCCTAAGGCTTACGTGAAGACGGTTGCCCTTGGACACGGTACTTTCGCTGATGGAATCTTTAAGAAGACATCTGCTTTCTACCAGAACCCTCAGTACCCAACATTTAATCCATCAGCTGCCAAGAAAGCTGTTAACGCCTACAAGACAAAGCACAACTTGTCTGACGTGACGGTTGTTCTGGATTACCCAACAGGTTCGGCTGCGGTGACTCGTGCATTTACATTCCTTCAGGCGTCTTGCAAGACGGTTGGAATTACAGTTGTTGGTCGACCGCTCGAGAGTGGTGTTGAAATTGCTAACTTCATCAGTGGTGTTGAGACATCAGCGCTCACCTTCCAGTTCGGTGGAGTTGACCAGTCTTTCAACTACATCTGGTGGAACTCTGTGCCTGCAGCAGGTTCAAATGTTCCGCTAGGTCTTGGACTTCCTGCTTGGCCGTACACTAACTATGCAGGAAAGGGTGACTACACAACATCACCTAACGTTGCCGGTGCAGTGAACTTCCAGCACCAGAACAACCCTGTCATTCAACGAGTTATGCAGCAGGCCCTTGCAGCTCCTGGAGGATCTTCACAGCACGTAACTAACTGGCAAGCTGTTAACAACACTTTTGCTTCAGAAGCTACGTACGTGTTCCTTGACACAGTTGTCACAGGACTCGCTGCAAGCAAGAAGGTTCAGAACTGGATGGGTCGTCAAGTAGCTGGCAAGCTGTACTTGCCGCAAGGAGGATCACTCTCCTACGACCAGGCTTGGAAGGCTTAATTAGTTTTCGCCAAGATTTAAAGCAGAAGAGCGGCACTTCGGTGCCGCTCTTCTGCTTTTCTGAGCGATTTATTTTTTAGTAGCAATGTTCCCGTGCACATTTCGCCACCACCAGATTGTGCTTAATGCGAGCGCACCAGAAATTATGGCACCAATTGTGAAGGGGAGCGCTGCATTGATGCTAAAGAAATAGCCTGATGCCGCCGCACTCAATGCGAGCGCACCAGTATTTGCAGTTGCGTTGAGTCCTTGACGTCGACTCATTTCACGATGTTGCGAACCTTCGGACATAAGTGAAGAAATTGAAGGAACTGATAGTGACGCACCGATTGATTCAAACGCACCGAAGAGCACCATCAAATGTGGGTTGTGTATGTGTGGATAAAGCGCTAAAAATCCTGCTCCGTTGATAAGTCCAAGTGTTCCAACAACTCGACGGTTGGCATGGTCGGCAAGCCATCCGCCGTAGCCACTTAAAAGTACCCAGGGCAGACAGAAAAAAGTCCAGCTAAGACGAATATCTAGTGTGGTGGCTTGATGCGCTTTCATGAGAAGCGACCAGCAAGTTTCGTAGACACCAATGAGCATTCCTGTGCCAGCTGCTGCAATGAACGCACCGATAAGTTGCTGGCTCCACTGTAATTTTGGCAGCGGTGTTGGATCGTAGGCCTTGTCACCTAGGTTTGTTCGAAATGTTTGCGTTGCAGCGAGTAGTGACACAACCCCGGAGACAAAAAATGCCCAGCCGAGCGCTCGAACCGACACCAGTGCACCAGCCACGGGCCCAAAGGCCATGCCTCCGAGCTGGGCGGCAATGATTCTTGAAATCGCACTACCTCGCTCGGTTTCATCAAAGAGAGCCGAAACTGCGGACATGGACGCCACTTCAATGGCGCCAGCTGATACTCCTTGGAAGACTCGAGTGATG
>CAIKFN010000094.1 GCA_903826715.1 uncultured Actinomycetes bacterium | reverse complement strand
TAGTCAGTCGCCTACAGGCTTAAGTCTCAGTGACACTGGGGACTGGCAGAATAGAACAGTGAAAGTTCTTGTAGCGATGAGTGGCGGCGTTGATTCGTCAGTTGCGGCTGGCCTGCTTATTGAGCAGGGTCACGAGGTCGTGGGCGCCACATTGAAGCTGTGGGGCGGGGTCAGTGACTCTGGCTGCTGCTCTGTTTCTGATGTTGACGACGCACGTCGAGTCGCACAAGTACTTGGAATTGATCATCACGTCTTTAATTACACCGATGAATTCGAAAAGCACGTTGTGGAACCATTCGTTGCCGGTCACGCTGCGGGACAGAGTCCAAATCCATGCATTGAGTGCAATCGTTTCTTGAAGTTTGGACTTCTCTTTGAGCGCGCGAAGCGACTTGGATTTGAAAAGGTGGCAACTGGTCATCACGCACAAGTCGTTGAACGTGATGGCAAACACTTCCTTGTTCGCGGTGAAGATAATCAGAAAGATCAAAGCTACGTTCTTGGTTACCTCACTGAAGAGGAACTATCAATGTTGCTGCTCCCAATTGGTCACATGAACAAGACAGCTGTTCGTGTTGAGGGGGAGCGACTTGGACTTCGGACTTGGGACAAGCCTGACTCTCAAGATGTTTGCTTCATTGAAGCGTCAAAGGGCCGCGAGGTCTTTCTTCGCAGTCGAATTCCAGTTACTGCTGCAAAGATTGTTGACCGAACAACTGGTGAAGTACTCGGTGAGACTGATACTGCGGAGTTAATGACGGTTGGACAGCGTCGCGGTGTGCTGCCCGGTCGTGATGGTGAAAAACGTTACGTCGCGAAGGTGGACATTGCTAGTCAGCGTGTTGAAGTCGGTACGTTAGAGCAAATTCTTATTTCTCGAATTTCACTTGATGAATCATCACTCACTTTCTCGCACGAAGAGCTCACCGATGGTGCCTCTGTGTTGGCGCAGTGGAGCGCACATGGAATTCCAAAGCGTGCAACACTACGTAATGAAAATGGCTGGTACATAGAACTCCACGAACCGGCACGTCCAGTCGCTGTTGGTCAGTCCGTGGTTCTCTACCGTGAAAGCGAGCCAACGATTGTTGAGGGTGCCGCAATCGTTGCCCCATCGTGAAGCCAGCCGAACGCGCAGAGTGGCTGCGCGCTGAAATAGCTAGACACAATGCTTCGTATTACGTTAAAGATGCTCCAGAAATTCCTGATGCTGACTATGACGTATTAGTCCGTGAACTCAGAGCACTCGAAGACGACCACCCCGAACTTAGAAACGATGCTTCTGTGACTCAAAAGGTTGGAGCGGAGCCGTCAGCTGTATTCAGTGAAGTTGTGCACGTCGAAAAGATGCTGTCACTCGACAATGTTTTTGACACAGACGAGTTAGAGCAATGGGCACAGCGCGCCGCTAAGGGACTCTCGGTTGACGTTAATAATCTCGATTTTGCTGTTGAACCGAAGATCGATGGTTTGGCCCTTTCAATTACCTATGTCAACGGCCAACTCATTCAGGCCGCAACTCGAGGAGATGGCCGAGTTGGTGAAGACGTAACGGACAACGTGAAGACAATCAAAAACGTGCCTAAGTCGTTGAAAGG
>CAIKFN010000093.1 GCA_903826715.1 uncultured Actinomycetes bacterium | reverse complement strand
GCAGAAATTGGTGCGAATGGATCGTCTCGAACTTCAGAACCCTGCACGATTGGCAGCCATTCATCAAGTAGTTCAACGAGTGAGCGAATCATTCGGGTCTTTGCTTGTCCACGCTCGCCTAGCAAGATGATGTCGTGACCAGCAAGTAGTGCGGTCTCTAGTTGTGGCAACACGGTGTCTTCGTAACCAAGCACCGCCGACGTAAGTGGTCGACCTTCAATTAGTCGCTTCTCAAGGTTGATTCGAAGTTCGTCACGAACTGACTTTGGTTCGTAATCGGACTTTCGCAAGGCACCAAGGGTGCTTGGGAGATCTGCTGGGACGTTTGGAATACTCATGGGATTACCTTAATGTGACGAGATTTGGTCACGCCAAGCCCCTATTTAGCGTGCAGAACGAAGCACAGTTCTAACGACATTGCCGCCAGGGCGGTAGGCCAAATGAGCGGCTCGAGGGGCGTTCAAAATGACCAGATCCCCCCGTGCGCCCAATGAAAGAGTGCCGATGTCTGACCTTCGAAGGGCTGCTGCCCCACCCGCTGTTGCAGCCCAAAGGGCCTCATCTACCGTCATGTTCATTTCCCTGACCGCGAGGGCAACTACGAGGGGCATACTCGTAACGTATGACGTTCCCGGATTGCAGTCAGTAGCCAGTGCAACCGTTACCCCAGCATCTAGAAAACGACGACCTGATGGGTACGGAGATTTTGTTGAGAATTCAGCTCCCGGTAGAAGTGTCGCGACAGTATTTGACGATGCCAGTAGTTTGAGGTCATTGTCACTCACGTACGTGCAGTGATCAACACTGGCACAGTCCATCTCCACCGCTAGCGCTACTGCGCCGCCTTCACCAAATTGATTTCCATGAAGACGCAGACCGAGTCCAGCTTCTCTCGCCGCACTGAGAATCCTTCTTGCTTCATCAACACTGAATGCGCCGTTGTCACAAAATACGTCGGCCCATTTTGCAATACTTTTTGCATTATTAAGCATTTCACCAATGACCAACGCGATGTACGCTTCACGATTCACTACAAACTCTTGTGGAACAACATGTGCACCTAGAAAAGTGACTTCATCGCTAAAAGACGCTGCAATTTCAAGAAGACGTTGTTCGCCTTGGACATTAAGTGCGTAGCCAGATTTAATTTCCATGGTTGTCACGCCGCTCGCGCGAAGTTCCTCTGCACGAAGACTCGTTTCATGATTAAGCACTTCTCTAGATGCAGCACGAGTTGCATCCACGGTACGCATTATTCCGCCCCCGTCATAACGCTTGCCCGCCATTCGTGTTTCAAATTCATCTGAACGCTCACCACAGAACACGAGGTGAGTGTGCGAGTCAACAAACCCTGGAATTACTGCTGCACCTTCGGCGTCTATGTATTCATCCGCCTCCAACTCAGTATCGTTATTGCCAACCCAAACAACACGACCTTCACTAATCATTATGGCTGCGTTGTGCAGCCTTCCCATTACGGTCCCGTCTCCGATTGAAGGGTCGTTGGTAGTGAGTTCACCTATGTTGCGGATAAAAATAGACATTTATCCCTCGCGCATAGGAATTCGCACACCGCGTTCTTGCGCAGTTTCTTCTGCAATGTCGTAACCAGCATCAACATGGCGGATAACTCCCATTCCAGGGTCGTTCGTAAGGACTCGTAGAAGTTTCTCTTTTGCAAGTGGCGTACCGTCAGCAACGCATACCTGTCCCGCGTGGATGGATCTGCCAATCCCAACACCACCACCATGGTGGATAGAAACCCATGTTGCACCCGATGCAGTGTTGAGCATTGCATTGAGCAATGGCCAGTCAGCAATTGCATCAGATCCGTCGAGCATTGCTTCTGTTTCTCGGTACGGAGATGCCACCGAACCGCTGTCTAAGTGGTCACGTCCAATAACGATTGGTGCAGAAACTTCACCCGACGCCACGAGGTCATTAAACGCGGCACCCGCTTTGTCACGTTCTCCATATCCAAGCCAACAGATTCTTGCAGGAAGCCCCTGATAAGCCACGAGGGCTTGCGCCTTGGTGATCCATTTGCGCAACTTGTCGTTTTCTGGGAAGAGCTCTAGTACCGCTTGATCAGTTCGTGCAATGTCTTTTGGATCGCCAGAAAGTGCTGCCCATCTAAATGGACCCTTGCCCTCACAAAAAAGTGGACGAATGTACGCCGGCACGAATCCAGGGAATTCGAACGCACGGGTGTAACCACCAAGTTGTGCCTCACCACGAATTGAGTTTCCGTAGTCAAAGACTTCCGCTCCATTATCCATAAACCCAACCATCGCTTCAACCTGCTTCGCCATTGATGCGCGAGCACGGTCAGTGAATTCTTCAGGCTTCTTCTCGGCGTAGTCATGCCAGTCAGCAAGTTCAATGCCTTCTGGGAGGTAACTCAACGGATCGTGAGCCGAAGTCTGGTCGGTAACGATGTCAATGTCTACTCCTCGGCGTAGTAACTCTGGGAAAATAGTTGCGGCGTTTCCAAGAAGTCCAACACTGAGTGCTTTTCGCTCTTTCTTTGCAGTCTCAACTCGTGTAATGGCATCGTCAATGTCTGCAGTCCATTCATCGAGGTATCGGTGTTCGACACGTCGCTGCAGTCTTGTTGGATCAACATCTACACAGAGGCACACGCCGTCATTCATTGTTACCGCGAGTGGCTGTGCACCACCCATCCCGCCAGCGCCGCCCGTTAACGTCAGCGTTCCAGCGAGTGTGCCAGCGAAGTGCTTGTCCGCAACGGCTGCGAATGTCTCAAACGTTCCTTGAAGAATTCCTTGGGTACCAATGTATATCCAAGAGCCCGCGGTCATCTGACCGTACATCGTGAGTCCGAGCTGTTCGAGTCGGCGAAACTCTGGCCACGTTGCCCAGTCACCAACAAGATTTGAGTTAGCAATAAGCACCCTCGGTGCCCACTCGTGAGTTTGGAATACTCCAACTGGTCGTCCCGACTGCACGAGCATTGTTTCATCACCTTTGAGGGTTTTAAGTGTTCGAACTAGTGCATCAAAACTTCGCCAGTCACGTGCTGCGCGACCAGTACCGCCGTAAACAACAAGGTCATCTGGTCGCTCTGCAACCTCTGGGTCAAGGTTGTTTTGCAACATTCGAAGCGCTGCTTCTTGTGGCCATCCAAGAGTTGAGAGTTTGGTTCCTCTATCGGCTCGAACCGGG
>CAIKFN010000092.1 GCA_903826715.1 uncultured Actinomycetes bacterium | reverse complement strand
GAATGTGTAATGAACTAGCCCGCATACTTTTCCATCGACTTCTGCAACAAGTGCATAGAGGTTGAAGTCGCTATCTAACAACCTTGTCCATGTAAGTTCATATTGCGACTCCGGGACACTTGTTTTGTAGAAGTCAATGTACCCTCGCCAATAAAACAGCCAGTCATCCTTGTCGGCTTTATTTAGTTCTCGGATTGTACTCATTAAACAAACAATACTGGGCACCCCTAACCGATTTGAGTTGAAACTATTTAGTTAGTTGACTAACGAGGCTGAATAGGACTCGGTGGGTATTGCCGTTTAAGAAATGATTACGACACTCTTAGCTGCTGAGGTCTCTTGATAAATAATTGCCACGTTTTGCCCAAACAAGCAGTGCCAGGTCGTAGGCCACCTTCATAACACCTGAGAGCACTAAAGGTGAGGCAATTGAAATGCTCGAAGTGGCTGCAGCAATGGTGGGAGATAGAGGGCGAATTGTGTAGCGAGACGCATTCGTGATTGCCGCCGCAGCTGTTCGGTCTGGCTCTGGTACGACGGCCATAACGAGGGCTTGTCTGGTAGGGATGTCCATTTGAGACAGCGAGGCTCGCAAAAGAAGGAAAATAATTGCTAAGGAGAATTTCCCGCAGAACGCTGCTAAAACTAAAAAGACGGAACTAAGTATGTGCGTAACAATCATTGTTGGAACTAAGCCTATGACTTGTGCCAAGTAGGGAGCTAGAAACATACTCGCGGCCTGTAAGGCAGCGAATATGAAGAAAAGGATTCCAAGTTCTTCGGGGCTTGCATGGTAGCGCTGCGTTAAGTAGAACGAAAGCCACGCTGATGTGGTGAGCCCACCGGCTGCAGCGTCAATGGAGAAAAGCGTGGCGAGTTGAATTACCTTTCGCCTAATGGGTGAACCCTTAAGACCTTTTCGACGATCGCTATGACGAGATTCAACTTCAGTGCTTAATCCATTCGCTAGGAGCGCACCCATAATGCCAATTGGCACAAAGACCAAAAATCCAATAAATGTTGTATTAAAAATCTTGAAATGTGACAGAGCTCCTTGACTGAGAGCACCGAGTGATCCGCAAATCGCGGCAACTCCGTTATATTTTCCAAAAAGCTTTGCGAGTCGAGATGGTTTGCTAATCTGAGCCAACATTGATTGCTCGAGTGTTGTCGCAGGACCGTTGTCATTGGCATCAGTGCTCAGTACTCCAGTGAACGCAATTAACAGCAGTGTCCACGTAACTGGGTGGATTGCAATAATGATTCCTGAGACACTAAGCACAAAATACATTGTCCGATACGATTTTCTTCGTCCGAAGCGATCTCCAAATCGCATCAGTACTAGAGACGAAATAGCTGCACCTGCAATGACTGAGCTCAGCAGAATTCCAACCATAAGTGTTGAAGTGCCGCGGTGCGCTAGGAGGTGTCCTAAAAGAACTGCTGTGAAGCCGTAAGCGAAGGCACGAAGTCCCTGGCTCGCAATGATTCTTTTGTTATCAGTCATGGACAAAGTTTGCTCGCTTTTCAACAGTCTCGTCTCTTTTCGTCAGGTGTACGGGTACCCCTAACGGGATTAGAACCGCTAATAAATTGGTTGTTTAGTTGGCTCGAACAGTTGCAGGACGAAGCGACTGATCTTCGTAGCCTTCGCCACGAAGAAGTGCACGAACTGCAGAACGAACACGCTGTGAATCGAGAGGCTTAACAATGAATCCCTCTGCGCCACTACGACGTGCAAGAAATACATCTGCACGACGATCAAGAAGCATTAGTACAGCAACTGGATCTGCAGCTCCGTAGGATTCTTCGTGTCGAAGATCCATGGTGATTGCCATGCCACCCATGTTCGTAATTTGAAGATCAGTAATAACAAGGTCAATCCCACCTTGCTTTACCCGTGTAATGACTTCGGGACCAGTTGCTACTTCCTCAATAACAACATCTGGGCTTTCGAGCATTGTGCGGAGCTCATTTCGAAGACTCGAAAGGTCACTAGCGATAAGAACGTTGGACATATCTACAAGCGTAGTGGAGTCCACTTTTTGTAATAAGCCAAGGCCAATACCCCCTCTGACGTGGCGTCTTGCTAGAAGGACATGGACGTGGGTAACCTGCGGTTCTAGTCGAACTGGGGGGAGAGACTGATGGCATTAGCACCGGATGACTGGTCACTATTAGCGGCATGCCGCGGGGGTGAGGG
>CAIKFN010000091.1 GCA_903826715.1 uncultured Actinomycetes bacterium | reverse complement strand
TGTCACCACGTTCCAGGGGCCACGCATGCCAAAAGCGATTGGTGCATGGAGCGCAGTAGCGGGAGCAGGCGGCGCCTTTGGAACAATCATTGGTGGACTGCTCACTGGTTACGCCAATTGGCGATGGATTTTCTTTATCAATATTCCTATTGGACTTGGTGCCGCGTTCCTCGCAATGAAGTTCTTGCAAGAAATGCGTAAAGCTGACGACAAGGACAAGCTCGATGTCACTGGTTCAATTCTTATAACTGGTGGGCTCGCCAGCATCATTTACGCGATTGTTCGTTCAACAGAAATTGGCTGGGGCGCCAAAGCAACCATCGAGTGGTTCATCTTTGGTGGGGCTGGCCTGCTTGCCTTCATTATCTGGGAAGCAAAAGCAGCGAGTAATCCACTCGTGCCATTTCGAATTTTTAAATCACGTTCACTTACGGTGGCGAACATTGTGATGTTCCTTATTGGTGGAGTCTTCTTCGGTTTCTGGTATTTCCTCACCTTCTACTTCCAAGCAGTGCTTAGATACGACGCGGTGAAAACTGGATTTAGTTTCTTACCTATGGCGGTAGGCATCATCATTGGAGCTCAGATCAGCTCACGCATCATCCACAAAATTGGTGTTCGACCTGTTGTCTTCGCCGGAGCAATTGTCTCGACTGCAGGATTCTGGTGGCTAAGTTACATAACCACAACGAGCCACTACTTCCCTGGCGTAATTGTTCCATCTGTGCTCTGCACATTTGGTATTGGACTTCTCTTTTCACCACTCGCGACCGCCGCAACTGCGCAGGTGGACCGCGCCGATGCGGGACTGGCATCTGGAATTCTCAATACCTCTCGCCAGATTGGCGGTTCACTTTCATTGGCAATTATTGGAACACTTGCTGCGAGTCGAACTGCATCACTTATCCTGTCCAAACATTCAGACAACTTCGCTCTCACAGCCGGTTATCAAAGGGCGTATGAAATCTCAGCGATCATCACTACGATCGGATTTTTAGCAGCATTCTTTATCCCTAAAACTGCTGGTCAGCACCACTAAAACTTAGTTGCGCTGAAACGGAACTCCGTCGGCTGCGGGTGGACGAATTCGACCAACCACACCAGAGACTACGAGAATAGTAATCACGTACGGCAACGCACTGATGAACTGCTGTGGGATAACGAGCTGGCCTAGGTAGAGATTCAAATTTGCACTAAGTGCAATTGTGAATCCAAAGAGAAGCGATGCCATCAATGCACCATATGGGCGCCAGCGTCCAAAGATCATGATTGCGAGGGCAATGTATCCGTAGCCCGAAGTCATTCCGTAATTGAATGACGACCCTGGGCCTAGTGTAAATCCTGCACCACCAATTCCTGCGACGAACCCACCAATGATTACAGCACTGTAACGCATGCGAATGACGTCAATTCCAACCGTCTCTGACGCAATTGGCTTTTCACCAACTGAGCGAACGCGAAGTCCCCATCGTGTTCGAAAGAGAACAAAGCTTGAGATGATAACTACCGCAAAGGCGAAGAAGACAAGTACATTTTGGTCAAAGAGCACAGGTCCGAGTACTGGAATTTTTGAGAGGACTGGGACCGACCACACAGGAAGTCCAAATGAACCGTTGAGATTTTGGTGCACATCGAGAACCTGGGTCATTAAAAATTGTGACATTGCGGTGCAAAATGCAACAATTACAACTCCAACAATGACTTGATTTGCTTGGTAACGAAGTGCCATTACGGCCAAAACCCATCCGAAAAGTGCACCGAATAATCCGGCGAGTAGCAATGCCAATGTCTTTGACATCCCCGAACCATGAAACACACTTACGAACACGACTGATGAGAGTGCTCCTGCCATGAACTGTCCTTCTATGGCGATGTTTACAACTCCAGCTCGTTCACACAGAGTTCCTGAAACTGATCCAAAGATGAGGAATGTCGAAACTGCAACCGCGCTCGCCAGAATCCCCGTGAGCTGAAGAGGAAGGCTGCCACGCGCAACCCAGATTAAGAAGCCCAACATGAAGACGATAAGACCGCCGTACAGCAGCCCTGAAGCAGAGCGGTCTACTCTGCGCCAAGCCATAAGGACTCCCGTTGCAATGCTGACTGCTCCGAGTACATAACCAGTCGTTGCAACCGGCAGGCTAAAAGTACGCAACTGTCCACCGTGGTTAACCCCAGCCCATAACAAAACAGGCCAAATCACGAGGTACGCACCAACAATCGCGGCAACACTGCGTAACCCACGAACTGTTGTGATGGCTTTAGCAAAAGAAGCAAGTGTTTGCGGCTTTATTGCGAGGTACGTAATGCCACCCCCAATTAATAACAACGCGATTCGCCATACTGCGCCAACAGCTGGCATAACTGTTGCGGTGTTGTAGCCAAGTTGCACAATGGTGTTGAGCTTGGAACTAGCCCCTCCGTACCAAAGAATTTCTATGGCTCCGAGCACCATCAATGCAATCCCATATGCAAGTGAGCGAGCACGAGAAACGACTCGAATGTTGCTGAGGGTAACGATTTCTTTTGACACAGTAGCCATTAGACCCATCCTCCTGATCCGTTCGTAGAAATCAAGCTTGCCCCATCACGAAGTCTGAACGCCTCTATAACCAGTGCTGGTGTAGCAACGCAGAAAACAACCACCGCTTGGATCACTTGAGAAAGTGAGAACTGAATGTTCGTAGGGGTGAACGCCTGCATTGCTGCTCCACCGGTGTACATTACGCCAAAGAAAATTGCACCAAAGAAGACACCCCAAGGCTTATTACGTCCAAGTAGCGCCACTGTGATTGCGTCAAAACCATACGAACCACCGAAGTTTGGGGTTGCTAGGTGATCAACACCAGTTATCTTCAACATGCCCGCAAGCCCTAGTAGCGCTCCACTGAGTGCCATGCAGATGATGATCGAGCGGCGCGAGAAAATTCCAGCAACTCGAGCAGCATCAGGATTCTGACCAACCATGAGGAGCTGGAACCCGGTCTTAGACCGGTTGAAGAACCACTGCACTGCAAGTACCGTCACAAAAGCAATCGGGAATCCAAAATTTAAAAGTAGCGCGCTGTTCAGATGTGACAAAAAGTAGGGCAATTGCCCCGAAACTTCGATTGCTTTTGATGCCCCATCATGAACTCCTGGCCGAGCAAAGACCGACGTAATGAGCAGGTAGCCAAGAATTAACACCATTGTGTAATTGCTCATCATCGTGACAATCACCTCGTGTGCCCCGGTGTAGGCCTTCAGCACACCGGCGAGACCCGCTACCAATGCACCACCGATAACTGCAGCAATTATTTCTAGTGTGACTTGAAAGAAAGGAGGCAAGTTGAATGAAATGCTAACTAACAGTGCAAGAACTCCACCAACAATTACTTGACCCTGACCACCAATGTTAAACAGTGAGCTTCGAAATCCAATGGCAAGTCCTAGGCCGGCGACAATAAGCGGTGTGGCGTACGTAAGAGTTCCAGATAGTGGCGCAAGGACGTTTGCAAGATTTATTTTTGAAGGATTATCAATTAGCAAACGAAGTGAGTGGAAGTTGACTAGAGCGCCCTGAAACAACTGCTCGTACGCAAACCAAATAGTGTTAAAGCTGCTGGAGATTGTGCCTCCGGGGTGAGAAAAGAAATGGCCCCACGATGTCATTAATGCTGGAGTGGTCAAGATGATTAAGAAACCACCAAACACCAAGCCAATAAACAATGAGAACAGCAGCACAAGGAACATGTTCGCCTGGCGTGCTCGAAGAGCGAAATGCACTATTCGACCGATTTGTGGAGGTCGAGTGGCAGTGTCCGTCATGCACTCACCTCTCTACTGTGCGCGCCTGCCATCAAAAGCCCGAGGTCTTCACGACTAGTGCTTGGAGGAACGATGTCTTGAATCTCTCCATCAAATAAAACAGCGATCCGGTCGCCTAGAGCAACAACTTCATCTAATTCGCTCGACACAATAATCACCGCAACTCCGGAGTCACGAATCGCCACAATTTGGCGGTGCATGAACTCAATGGAGCCAACATCTAGTCCTCGCGTTGGTTGTGAGCAGATTAAAATTTTAAGCTCGCGTGACAGTTCGCGTGCCATAACAACCTTTTGTTGATTGCCTCCCGAGAGAGCACCGACGGGCTCTTCGGCACTCTGCGAACGAATGTCGAACTCTTTGCGTAGCTGTTCGCCATTTAATTTGATGGCTTTCAGATTGCGACCAAATCGATTATGGAATTTCGGATCATCAAGCTGGTCAAGAACCAAGTTGTCAGATATCGAGAGAGAGAGAACTAAACCGAATCGCTGACGGTCTTCTGGAACGTGGCCAATGCCCGCATCAAGGAATTTTCGAACAGACTCTCCATGAAGATTTACGTTATTAAGAATTACTTCACCACCCGATGGACGGCGCATTCCAGTGAGCGCTTCAACGAGCTCGGTCTGGCCATTGCCCTGTACTCCCGCAACAGCCAAGATCTCACCGGCACGAACTTCAAATGAAATGCCTTTAACACTCGTAAGTCCACGTTCATCTTCAACAAACAAATCTTTAACATCAAGGACAACATCGCCAGGTGTCGCGGGGTTCTTATCAACCACCAAATTCACTTCACGTCCAACCATCATGGTTGCGAGACCACGTTCGTCAGTTTCGCTGGGAGTCGTAACTCCAACAATTTCACCGAGACGCATTACGGTAATGACATCAGCAATCTCTAAAACTTCTCGTAGCTTGTGGGTAATAAAAATAATGGACTTGCCACTCTCTTTTAAAGAGCGCAGTATGACCATGAACGCATCAGTCTCTTGCGGAGTTAGCACGGCAGTTGGTTCGTCAAGAATTAACACCGATGCGTCGTGACTTAGAGCTTTAAGTATCTCGACACGTTGCTGCGTGCCAATTGGGAGGTTTTCAACGGTAGCTCGTGGGTCAATTTCAAAGCCGTACTTTTCAGCGAGCACCAGTAGCTCAGCGATGGCAGTTTTGTAATCAATAACTGGCCACGGCTTAACGGGCTCAGAACCAAGAATTACATTGTCAGCAACATCAAAAACTGGAATGAGCATGAAGTGTTGGTGCACCATTCCAATTCCGTGTGCGACAGCGTCTTTAGGGTCACGAATTGTGACAATTTCATCGTTAACAAGTATTTGTCCCTCGTCCGGCGTCAACATGCCATAGAGGATGTTCATCAACGTTGATTTGCCAGCGCCGTTTTCGCCAAGCAGACAGTGGATCTCACCTGGCTTAACCACCAAGTTCACGTTGCTATTAGCCGTCATTGATCCGAAGCGCTTCGTTATGCCACGTAATTCAAGTTTCATTTATGATTCCGTCGTTAACTGCTTTGAAAATCTATTAGGGCCGAGCCAACTGGCTCGGCCCTAATAGATTTATTACAACTTCAAAAGACTAATCAACCGCCGACGGTAACCTTGATGGTTCCGTTCTTGATCTTTGCAGCAATCCCTGCAACTGCAGTTAGAACTGATGCTGACAACTTCTTAGCCATTGGGCTTGAAAGGTCCTGTGCAAATGCAGCTCCACCGTTTTTGAGAGTACCCACGTAGAGTCCACCAGCAAATGTGCCAGTAGCTTCTGCGGTTACTGCAGCATTTACAGATGCAGCGACACCCTTAGTTACAGAGTTAAGAAACAGGCTGCAGTCTGGCGCGTCGCTGATGCAACCATCAGTGTCAACCCACTCAGCGTTTGCCTTAATCTTGTGTGATGCAGCCGCGTTCCACGTACGGACTGCAGCCGTGGTACCAAGCCCATCGTTTCCAGCAACTGGGAACACGGTTGTGGCTCCAGCTGCGAGGAATGCTGTGGTGTCTGTACGAGCAGTTGCTTGGTCGTTAAAGCTTCCAATGAATGTTCCTTTTTGGGTCTTCAAGTCCCAGCCAAGAACCTTTACAGCGTGCTTTGGCTTAACGGTGGTGTTGTAGTACATCGCACCTTCGTAGTAACCGTCCATGTAAGCAGTTACAGATCCGAACTGCATTCCTCCATAGGTTGCAACCTTTGGAGCGGCTGGGTTTACTGATACTGCATAAGCAGCAGCTTCATATCCACCAAGGAATGCGTCTTCCTGTGTGTTGTAAGTAAGACCAAGGATATTGTTTGTTGCAGTTGTTCCAGTAGTTGGAGCAACGGCGATGCCATCGTTTCCAGGGCTGGTGTTGCCACTGTCAACAATCGCGAAGTGAACTGTTGGATTCTTCACAGCTGCGTTCCAAATAGCGTCAGCCATCAAGTAGCCAACACCAATGATGATGTTGCACTTCTGTGCCACGAATGAAGAAATTTCTTGGTCGTAGTCAGACTCAGCTCCATTAGTTGGAGTTGAAACTACGAGTGGCGTTACGTTCTTGTTCGCTGCTGCACCCTGTAGAAGTCCTGCGTATGCAGAAGCATTGAACGACTTGTCGTTAAGTCCACCAGTGTCAGTAACAACACAAGCACGAACATTCGCGGCTGTGTGAGCCTTCATTGTTGAAGCACTTGCAACTACTGTCGTGCACGAAACTACAAGCACAGCAGCACCCATTACTGAAGCTAAGCGACGAGCACCCAGCGATTTAATTACTTTATTCATAATCCTCCTCCGAAGATCTAGTTCCAAGCTAAGTAACACGAGCCGACACATCACTGTCACTTAACGTTCACTAACAATTTGTTATAGGTGCGACATTAGCCGAAACGCTTCAAAGTTGCGCTCAAAGAGCACCCGAAAAACCTTTATTTCATTGGAAACATGGGCATCTGAGGTGGACTGGCTGGTGGGAGAACTGGCGACCAGGGAAATTACTACTCAATCACATCTGAAAATTCAGTTCAAAAAGGAACTTATGGCTTACCTTGGCTCTTGCTAGCCGAGTGAACCGAGTCCACGTACAACAATTGCTGCTGCTGCCATTGCCTTATCGAGTGCAGTATCGACATCGTTACCGTCCAATCTCGCCGCAAGGTATGCACCTGTTGAGGCGTCACCTGCACCAGTCGTATCAAGGACTTCTTTGCTCTGCGAAGGCACACTAAAGCTCGCATCATTTCTCGCAGCTACTGCGCCTTTAGCCCCGCGGGTTACAACAACTTCGCTGAATGAAGATTGTAGGGAACTCAAGGCAGCATCAATCTCAGAAGTTTGAGTAACCGCCAAAGCTTCTTCTTCATTCGCAAAGAAGATAGCGGCACCCTCGACTGCGCTTAGAAAGTTTTGGACACCCATCTTCTGTAGTGGTGCAAGAGAGCACACATCAACCGACGATGAAATCTTGTGTTCATCACAATATCGAAGCAATTTTTCTCCAACTACCGAAGTGGCTGGATCAAGAAACGTGTAGCCAGAAATGTGGACATGATCAAATCCTGTTTCTATCTGCTCAATGGCAAAATCAATGGAGATGAGTGAATTGACGCCACGATCTGTAAGCATGGCGCGTTGTCCATCACTTGCAATCATTGCAACTACTACCCCGGTTGATCCTTTGGCATTTTGAAGAACTGGTGTTACTCCACCACGAATTAGTTCTTCATAAAACATTTTCCCTGGTAGATCGTTAGCAACAACACCCAGAAAATAAACATCGTGACTACTCTTTGCGAGCGTTACCGCAAGATTTGCCGCTGCGCCGCCACGACTCATTCGAACAGTGGTAGGTGTATCACTTGTTTGCGCAATAGCACCCTTGGGCTGAACAACAACATCAAGCATCGCATCTCCTACAACCAAGATGCGAAGCGAACTCATTTCCTGCTCGCGAGTGAGGTGGCTACATGTCCGCCAAGCGCTGCGTTAGAAACAACGAGGTCACGGTTCACCTGGACACTGGCACCTGAAGTGAAACTCGCAAATTCAGCTAGCAGCACTGGCGTGACGTCTTTTCCGGTAACTCCTATTTCTTCAGCTTTAGCGAGCGCACTCGCTAGTGCGCGGTTGTGTAGTTCTCCATCAAGTTGCTTAGATGTTTCAACGGGATTGGCTAGCAAGAATCCGGAAGAGGAGAAAATCCGGTGTGCTGCAAACGCAGCTGCGGCTTCATCTGCACTCTGGACGCTCCAGTCCAAGCTGTAGCCACTATCGCTTCGATAAAAACCAGGAAACTTATTTGTACGGTAACCAATAACCGCGACGCCGAGGCTGTCGAGTCGCTCCAAGGTTGCAGGAATGTCAAGGATGGACTTCACCCCCGAAGCAACTACTAGAACTGGCGTTCGAGATAAAGCCGTAAGGTCAGCGGACTCATCAAAGCTCGTCTGTGCATCACGGTGTACTCCCCCTAGCCCTCCAGTTGCCATAACCGAAATGCCAGCACGATTCGCAATGGCAATGGTTCCCGCAACAGTGGTTGCTCCATCGAGCGACTTCGCAATGGCGATGCCGATATCTCTTGTAGAAAGTTTTGAAGCATTTCTTGATGGTTCAGCTAACTGCTCAAGTTCTTTCATTGAAAGTCCAACAATTACTTTTCCGTTCAGCACTCCAATAGTTGCTGGAATCGACCCACCACTTCGAACTGCTTGGTCACATTGCAGTGCAACTTCAAGGTTGGCTGGTGCTGGGAGCCCGTGAACAACAATTGTTGTCTCAAGCGCAACGACGCCACGACCTTCGCGTATGGCGGTGGCGACTTCTTCGCTGACAACAAAAGGAATTTCTTCAGTCTTTTTCATGTAATGACAAGTGTAATGTTCAAGTGTGAATACTTCTAGAGAAATTCCGTGGTCTGTCTTACGCGAACGAGCTATAGCTGCAACTGCACTTTCTTATGCCCCCTACTCCAAAGTCACAGTCGGTGCTGCTGGGATCACAAGTAACGGCGAAATAGTCCAGGGTTCAAACGTCGAGAATGCTAGTTACGGGCTAACACTCTGTGCTGAATGCTCACTCGTAAGTGATCTTGCTCGAATTGGTGGGGGCAGGCTTATTGCAGTATCAATTGTTGCGGGAGATCACCAGCCAATTACACCGTGTGGACGTTGTCGTCAGCTTCTTTTCGAACATGGCGGCAATGAACTTTTAATTGATGCTGGTGACTCAAAAGATCCGTTGCTGCTTAGTGCATTATTGCCTGGTGCATTCGGCCCAGAAGATTTAGGTATTCGGAAAAACTCGTGAGCTCATTCTCAGCGGTAGACGTAATCATCACTAAACGTGATGGTGGTGTGATGAGCGATGCATCAATTACGTGGATTCTCGATGCCTACTTAAAAGGTGAAGTTGCTGAGGAGCAAATGTCAGCGTTGCTGATGGCAATATTCTTTAACGGAATGAATTCGAAAGAGCTAGGTGTCTGGACTGATCAAATGATTTCGTCGGGAGAACGACTGAATCTAAAAGGGTTGTCGCGGCCAACTGTTGACAAACACTCAACTGGAGGTGTCGGCGACAAAATTTCTCTCATCCTCGCACCGCTCGTCGCAGCTTGTGGTGCAGCAGTCCCGCAACTTTCTGGTCGAGGACTAGGACACACTGGTGGAACACTCGACAAACTTGAAGCAATACCCGGGTGGCGCGCATTTTTAACGAACGATGAAGTTCGTGAGCAATTAGAAGCTGTTGGTGCGGTTATCTGCGCAGCAGGGCAAGGGCTCGCACCAGTTGACCGTCGACTGTACGCACTTCGAGACGTGACTGGAACAGTTGCTTCAGTCCCACTTATTTCCTCTTCAATCATGAGTAAGAAGATCGCTGAGGGTACTGATGCGCTGGTTCTTGACGTAAAGACCGGGCGGGGCGCCTTTATGCAAGACCACGCACAGGCTGTGGCCCTTGCTGAAACTATGGTCCGGTTAGGAATTGAGCACGGTGTCGCAACTGTTGCTCAAATCACCTCTATGGACGCTCCTCTAGGGCGCGCAGCCGGTAATGGACTCGAAGTCACTGAGTCGGTCGAGGTTTTGCAGGGAAAGGGTCCAAGTGACGTTCGAGAGCTCACCATTGCCTTGGCTCAAGAAATGGTGAAACTGGTTGGTATTGATGTTGACCCAGCTACAAAACTTGATGATGGATCAGCCTTTGAGGTTTACCGACAGATGATTATGGCTCAAGGTGGAGACCCCGATTTCGTTATGCCACTCGCCGCTCAGCGAGAGCTTGTCGTTGCAGAAACTTCTGGAATCGTTCAATCAATTGATGCGCTAAGCGTAGGAATCGCCGCGTGGCGCTTGGGCGCTGGTCGTGCTCGTAAAGAAGATCCGGTTAGTGCCGCAGCTGGGGTTTTGACTCTCGTGCGTGAAGGTGAGCACGTTGAAAAAGGACAGCCATTATTTGAGTTGCACGCAGATGATGTTGAGCATCTTCAACGAGGTCGCGAAACGATTACTGGTGCAGTAGTTGTAGGTGACGAATCTGTAAATGTAAGGCCATTGCTTTTGGAGCGTATAAGTAAGTAGCCTTACGTCATGGCTACAACTCCACTTTCACTCGATGTAATTAAGCGAGCGCCAAAAGTTCTGCTTCATGATCACCTTGATGGCGGAGTACGTCCAGCAACGATTCTTGAAATCGCCAAGGAAATTGGTTATCCACTTCCAACTGACGATGTTGCTGTGCTCACGAAGTGGTTCATCGCCGATGCCCCAGGCAGTGACCTGGTTCGTTACCTCGAAGGCTTCGCGCACACCACCGCAGTTATGCAGACAAGAGCTCACCTAGTTCGCGTTGCAGCAGAATGCGCACTCGATCTTGCTAGAGATGGCATCGTGTACGCAGAAATTCGTTTCGCACCAGAACTCCACACAAGTCAAGGCCTCAGCCTTGATGAAATTGTTAAAGCGGTGCTCGACGGATTCAATGAAGGTGTCTCTCAGGCAAAATCTGAAGGACACACGATTATTGTTAGGACACTTCTTTCAGCAATCCGCTCAGCCCAGAACAGTGTCCAGATTGCTGAACTAGCAGTGAAGTGGCGAGATGCGGGTGTTTGCGGCTTTGACATTGCTGGTCCCGAAGATGGATTTCCACCAACTGAGCATATTGATGCTTTCCATCTCATCCAGCGCGAGAACTTCCACGTAACCATTCACGCCGGCGAAGCATTCGGTCTTCCTTCACTTTGGGAAGCAGTGCAGTTTTGCAATGCAGAACGACTTGGCCATGGCGTACGCATTGTTGATGACATTAAAAAGGTTGAAGGCAACTTCGAAGTTGGCAGGCTCGCAAGCTACATTCGAGACTGTCGTATCCCCCTGGAACTTTGCCCCACATCAAATGTGCACACGGGCGCTGCCAAATCAATCGCGGAGCACCCAATTGAGTTACTTAAACAACTTAAGTTCCGCGTCACACTCAACACTGACAACCGGCTAATGAGTGGAATCTCCCTCAGTAGTGAATTTGAAGCTTGCTCAGCAGCATTTGGGTGGACGCTAAAAGACATGGAGTGGCTTACTCTCAACGCGGCAAAGAGTGCCTTCTATGAATTTGATAAGCGACTCGAAATGATTAATTCAGTGATTAAGCCCGGGTACGCTGCGCTTCACTAAAGCGCAAGCAGTCGTGTAATTGACTCACCGAGTTCGTTAACAACAGATTTGGCGACTTTTCTTGCAGCGGCGACATCACTTCCTGCATCACGCACCACCTCTATGTACACCTTGAGCTTCGCTTCAGTCCCTGAAGGTCGAACAACTACTCGGTCGGTCCCAGATAATTGATAACTAAGGCAATCTGCAGAAGCTAATCCTTCGTAGCCATTTGCGAAGTCCACAATGCCAGTAACTTCCATGCCCGCAATAGTTTTTGGTGGATTCGAGCGAAGATGCTGCATTACATCAGTTATTCGTGCAAGGTCATCTGAACGAAGGGAGATCTGCGCACCCGAGTGAACACCGTATTGACTTTCAATTTTGTCAAGCACATCAAGCAGTGTTTTGCCATCTTGTGCCGCTTCATGAGCAATCTGACACAGTGCGAGTGCTGCAGAAAGTCCATCTTTGTCACCAACTGATGGGTCAACGCCATAACCAAGTGCTTCTTCGTACCCGAACGCCAGTTCCTTGTCGTTTGCGCCTCTGGCAATCCATTTAAACCCTGTGAGGGTCGTTGCACACTTCACACTGTGAGCCTTTGCCATCTTCGATAGCAACGTGGAAGAAACAATTGTTGTGGCAACACATTGTCCTAACTTTGCAGCATCAGGTAGCAACTTTTGCCCCAGCAGCCAACCAATCTCGTCACCGCGAAGGATGTGCCATCCTTCATTGTCTTTTACTGCAACTCCAAGTCGGTCAGCATCGGGATCGTTCGCAATAATGAGCGATGATCCAACACCGTCTGCGGTGGCGATAGCGAGATCAAGTGCACCTGGTTCTTCGGGGTTAGGAAAAGCCAAAGTAGGAAAATTACCATCGGGAGCAAACTGTTCACTAACAACTGTGACGTGTGAGTACCCAGCTGCTCGAAAGAGAGTCATCATTGCGTCTCCGCCCACACCGTGCAGTGGAGTGTACGTAATTCGAAGTGAACTACCGCCCTTTATAGAGAATCTCGACAGCATGTGGTTTTGATACTTGGCAATAACTTCGCTTGGGACATCAAAGTGATTCTCACTCGTACGCTCACCGAGCACTGGAGTTATTGCTTCTCTGGCGAATTGCTCAACCATCTCATCATTCGGTGCAATTATTTGCGAGCCGTCACTTGCGTAAAGTTTGTAGCCGTTGTCATTTGGCGGATTATGACTTGCGGTGATCATGATTCCCGCGCCAGCGTTTAGAGACTTTACGGCCGCGGCAACGTACGGCGTTGGAAGTGGAGAAATCATCTCGTAGACACGGACACCAGCGCCGAGTAGTACCGCTACAGCCTCATCGTTAAATGCTTCAGAGCCATGTCTGGCATCTCTGCCAACAACAACACCCTTTGAGGGGTCGATCTCGAGCTCCTGCAGCCAACGGATAACGCCCTGTGTGGCACGACGCACAGTGAACCTGTTCATGCCAGCAGGACCTGCCATAACTGGCCCGCGAAGTCCTGCCGTGCCGAATTTCAGTGGAGAATCAAACCTACGACGAAGTTCTACTTCATTACCTTCTGAAAGAAGTTTTTGAAGCGTGGCACGGTCGTGTGTGTCTGGATCATGTTCAATCCACTCAAGTACCTGTTTTGCTACTTCTTCGTTCACAGGACCGGTAGTAAGCGCGCTAGAAGTGTTCCGAGCGACGCTGCTGCCTTCTGGCCAGCTTCGAGCACCTCTAAGTGATTTAGCGGTTCATCAGTTACCCCAGCGGCGAAGTTTGATACCAGGCTAAGTCCAAGGACTTCAGCGCCAAGGTGTCGAGCAGCGATTGCTTCAAGTACTGTCGACATTCCAACAAGTGATGCACCCATTGTTCGTGCCATAGCAATTTCAGCTGGTGTTTCGTAGTGAGGACCACGGAAACCTGCGTAGACGCCTTCTGTTAGTTCAGGAGCAGTCTTTGCGACAACGCTGCGAAGTCGAGCACTGTAGAGATCTGTGAGGTCAACAAATCTTGATCCGTACCCTTCTGGTGGAGAGTTCCCCTCCATTGGAGATGTGGCCGTGAGGTTGATCTGATCACGAATCACAACCACAGTGCCAGGCCCCTTAGTTGGATCAATGCCACCACACGCATTCGTGAGAACGATTTTCTTAGCCCCCGAGATAATTGCGGTGCGAACTGGGTGCACTACTTGGTCTGCGGTATTGCCCTCATAAAGGTGAACACGGCCAGAAACGAGAAGGACGTTTCGGTCCCCTACTTTCAAAGAAAGCAGCTGTCCGCTGTGTCCCGCAACTGTTGGCGCGACGAAGCCGCTCAACGTGGAAGACATGACTGCACTCGATGGAGTCCCAAGCGCGTCAGCACCCTCTTTCCAACCAGAGCCCAGAACTACGGCGACATCGTATGAATCAATTCCTGACTTAATTCTTAGTTCTTCACCTGCACGGCGAGCTAATTCATATGGAGTTGTCATTACTGTCCAATCGTGTGCCACACAGTGGAGGTTTCCACAAAAGCACGTAGACGGTGAATTGAATTCTTTTGATTCTTCTTCGAAGGACGAAGTACTCGCTTAATTGATCCTGCTGCGCTGAATGCAAGCTCGTCGGCGAATGATGCTGGGACACCCTCGAGATCAATCCCATCAATGTCTTCGTGAGATGCCAACTCTGGTGCGAGCTCTGAAGTAATCCCGGTGATGATATTGAGCACACCAGCTGGGAAGTCAGACGTTTCAGTCATTTCTCCTAAGAGCACCGCAGGAATTGGTCGCTTTTCACTCGCGAGAGCAATCACTGAGTTACCTGCAGCAAGTGGGGCAATCACACATTCCACAAAACCCTCAAGCGAGGAGTCTTGTGGAGTGATTACGCCAATGACACCTGATGGCTTTGGAACTGAGAAGTTATAGAAAGGGCCAGCCACTGGATTCGCTCCACCAAGTACTTGAGAGATTTTGTCAGTCCATCCGGCGTACCAAACAATTCTGTCTATTGCTTTTGCAACTGAAGCTTTGGCCTTTTCGGTATTGACACCTTCACTGAGCTTTACAAATTCAACAAGTTCATCGCTTCGTGACTCGGCCATTTCCGCAAGCCGGTAAATAACTTGTCCACGGTTGTACGCACTTAGCGACCACCACTTGGCTTGTGCTGCTCGTGCAGCGACAACAGCATCACGAATGTCTTTTCTAGATCCTTGCGCCGCGTTAGCGAGGAATTCACCCTTCTCACTTGTGACTTCGTAACTACGACCTGACTCAGAGCGTGGGAACGCACCATTAATAAGTAGCTTGTAGGTCTTTCGAACTTCGAGGCGATCAGACATTTAGGTATGCCTCCAGTCCGTGCTTTCCACCTTCGCGGCCAAATCCAGATTCACGAGTTCCACCAAATGGACTCGTAGGGTCGAACTTGTTGTACGTATTGGCCCAAACAACGCCAGCACGTAGTCGCTCAGCAGTCCATAAGGTTCGACTGCCCTTTTCGCTCCAGACGCCACAGGCAAGTCCGTAGTTCGTGTTGTTGGCCTTGGTAATTGCTTCTTCTGGCGTTCTAAATGTCAAAACCGAGAGCACTGGACCAAAGATTTCTTCGCGCGCAATGCGGTGCGACTGCGACACGTCTGCAAATACTGTTGGCGCGAACCAGAAACCCTTCTTAGGCAGTTCGCAAGAACTCGTGTAACGAGTTGCGCCTTCTTGTTCACCATACGACACGAGTTCTTTTATGCGCTTCAACTGTTCTGCTGAGTTAATGGCACCAATGTCAGTGTTCTTGTCCATTGGATCACCAACACGTAGTTGCTCAACTCGTCGAACTAATCGGCGAAGCACATCGTCTGCAATTGATTCTTGAACCAAGAGTCTGGATCCAGCACAGCAAACGTGTCCTTGATTAAAGAAGATTCCATCAATAATG
>CAIKFN010000090.1 GCA_903826715.1 uncultured Actinomycetes bacterium | reverse complement strand
GACCAGAGTAACGAAGAGATTCGGCGCGCTCTTTCCAGTTACGGGCGTCCTTAGATACTCGTTGCCTGTGAAACTCGACAATGTCGTCTAGATATGTCGCCGCCATTCATCAATTCTACTTGGAGATCAGCGCTCTGAAGTCCGGGGGTATCGTATGTCCATGGCTGTTTCGTTTTCCCAGGATGTCCTAAACCCACTTGTGCGAGGCACAAATTTAGAGCGATCTGAAGCCCGTGACGCCCTGGCTCAGATTCTTGACGGAAAGATTGAAGCCCCTCTTATTGCGAGCTTTCTAACTGCACTTACTGCAAAGGGTGAGACCGCAGATGAAATGACTGGCTTCGTTGACGCAATGATTGCGTCCGCCACAACATTCAGCGTTGACCCCAGTGCAATGGACATTGTTGGAACGGGTGGAGACCAACTTCACACCGTGAACATCTCGACCATGGCTTCACTCGCAGTTGCTGGAAGTGGCGTAAAGATTGCCAAGCATGGAAACAGAGCTGCATCGTCTTCTGTTGGATCTGCTGACGTTCTTGAAGCTCTTGGAGTTCGCCTCGATGCTCCTGCAGACATTGTCAAAGCCTGTGTTGAAGAAGCTGGCATTGGTTTCTGTTTTGCACCCACGTTTCACCATGCACTCGGATACCTCACACCAATTAGACGTGCCCTTGGATTTCGTACTGTATTCAATGTTCTTGGGCCACTCGCTAATCCGGCACTCGTTTCCAAAGCGCTAATTGGTGTATCGCAAAATCAGATTATGGAACAGATGGCTGCGGTCCTTGGTGTTCGAGGAATCGAATTCGCAATTCTTGTTCACTCGGATGACGGACTTGACGAATTGTCGCTGGGATCAAATGCCACACTGCACTACGTAACTGGTAGCTCCATTGAAACCAAGCGCGTAGATGCAGCTAAAGAACTGAGCATCTCACACGACGTTTCAGCTATTCGTGGTGGTGACGTCGCAATAAATGTTGAGGTTGTTCGTAGTTTTCTTAATGGCACCCAGGGACCAGTGTTTGATGTGGTGTGTGCGAATGCCGGACTCGCATTAATCGTTGCTGGAAAAGCTACATCAATTGCAGAAGGATTTGAGATCGCTAAGCAGAGTGTTCTGAGCGGCACAGCTGGCACTGCTTTGGAAAAGCTTGTTGCAATTTCGAATAGCTAAAGCTTTCGAAGATCTTTCTTGTAGCGCTTTCCATTCTCTACATACAGCGCAGCTCCCATGATTATGTACTCAGCGTGACTGGCGTTCTCTTTAATGATTGCTGGCACACCAACAGCTAGAGCATTTTCAGGAACTATTACATCGTTTCTAACAACGGCACCGGCTGCAACCGTTGCTCCAGTGTTTACAACTGCGCGGTGAAGAACGTTCGCTCCGTTGCCAACAAGTGCACCGTTGTGAATTGTGCATCCTTCTAGGTGAACAATGTGTCCAATAACGCAGTCGTCTCCAACAGTTGTTTGCAACTCAGCAGTTGCGTGAATAACGCTGCCATCTTGAATTGATGTGCGCTCTCCAACAATGATTGTGCCGTAGTCACCACGCAGCACTGCGCCAGGCCAGATTGTTGAATCTTTTCCGATTCGTACGTCACCAATGATTACTGCTTCAGGATGGACGTAGGCGTCTTCGTGAATGGTTGGGACTCGGTCTCCTAGTGCGTAAATCGGCATTGTTCCTCCTAGTGGGTTAGCCAAGAAACTAATTGATAGATACGCCATATGACGTAAATGACTGTGCAGAAAATAAAGAAGCGCCAGCGCCAAGGAATTGGTTCCTTGGCAAGCTCCTCTATGCGACTTCCGCAGATCTCGCAATACTCACCCTCTACAGGTCGGTCGCAGTCTTCACACCACTTGGTCATTATTCAGTACGGACTCGCACTCGAATTGGCTGATTTCCAAGTTCAAAACGCTCACGAAGCGATCTCTCGATGTAGCGCATGTATGTAGAAGGAATCTTGCCTGAAACGAACAACGTAAATGTTGGAGGCTCAATTGCACCCTGTACTGCGTAACGAATCTTGCCCGTTGGCGCAGGTTGCTTGATCTGGATGTCACGAATTGCACGATTGAGCGCACCAGTTGGCACGCGCTTTACATAGTCAGCCGCAGCTATTGAAAGAGCTGGAAGTATTCGGTGGACTCCCTTTCCAGATACTGCAGTTGTCTTCATCACCGGGGCGTCTCCAAGAAATGCGAGCTTGATTCCAACGGTTTCTAGAACAGAGTCGCGCTCTTCAGTAGGAATAAGTTCCCACTTATTTAGAACTACTAGCGAAGGACAACCAGCTGCTGAGATTCGCTCAGCGAGACGCTGGTCTTGTCCCGTTGCACCAACAGTTGCGTCAATCACAAGGATTGCAATGTCAGCACGGTCGAGTGCGTCAAGGCTTCGAAGAACTGCGTACGTCTCTAAACCGGCTTCAGTTTTTGCACGACGTCGCATACCCGCAGTGTCGATGAATCGAATAAGTCCAACATCGGTCTGAACAACGGTGTCGATTGCGTCACGAGTTGTTCCGGGCATGTCGTGAACAACTGAACGTTCTTCACCAATGAGTTGATTGAAGAGTGTTGACTTACCAACGTTTGGTCGACCAACGATAGCTACACGTAGAGCACCGTCATCGTCAGCTTCTGATGCTTCCTCAACAGCAATCTGTTGCCCGAGTTCTGCAACTATGAAGTCAAGAAGATCTCCCGTTCCACGCCCGTGCTGTGCACTCACCGTGTGAGGTTCTCCAGCTCCTAGACGCATAAAGTCCCATGAAGCGGCTTCATGGATTTCATCGTCAACTTTGTTAACAACAAGTGCAACTTGCTTGCCACTCTTTAGAGCCCAACGTGCAGCGTGTCCATCTTCGTCAACGAGTCCAGTCGTCACGTCAACAACCAAGAGAACTAGATCAGCTTCGCTAAGGGCGGCTTCTGCTTGCTTTGAAACCTTAGATTCGAGTGAGTCTCCAACTTCGAGCCATCCACCGGTGTCAACAACGTCAAATGTGACGCCGTTCCAGTCCATCTCAACGGCTTTGCGGTCACGAGTAACGCCACGGTGTTCTTCAACAACAGCAACTCGCTTTCCAGCCAGACGGTTAACGAGCGATGACTTACCAACGTTTGGTCGCCCAACGATTACAACCTGGGGCTTTTTCATGACGAGACCATTCCTTTGGAGCGCACCAGCTCGAGTGTCTTACGCAGATCTTGACCCGTTGTGCGAACGGTGATAACTGGATGCGGAAGGTCTTCCAGTGTAAGGCCATCGAGGAACCTGCCCTCTGAAAGACACACATCAGGTAGTAAACACACGGTTGTTGTGGGTATGGCTTCAAGTGCCTTGATGAGATCTTGACCCGTAAGTAGCCCGGCGACCTTAATGTTTCCACCAAAGTATGCGTTTTCTACAGCCAAGATTCCAACATCACCAAAGCCATTTTCATCACAGAGGGTGCGAAGAATTGGCTTGGCGTATTCGCTCGTGATGATGAGAACGTCATCACCTGTATAGATTTCGTCACTACCACCACGAGGGGCGCGGTATCCGAGTGCTGGAGCGCCATCGACTGATTGGAAGAAACCAGTACCCAGCTTCTGCATTTCAGAGTGCTCGTTGAAGCTGTCACAGAATGCAGCAACTAGACCAATACCGTTTTCAGCTTGGTCCAAACTTTCAAACCTTGTTGCAGACGGTGGCGTAAGACCAGCGACGAGGTAAAACTCATCACTCGCAAATACAGAGACTCGGCCCAGCACTTCATCAGTTAATTTCTGGAACTTGTCTGCGAGAGCCACTACTTCACGAGCTTCTTGCTCGGTGTGTGAACGCATTGTCTCTTCCATTGAGAATGCAGATACTCCAACTGGCACGAGCGCAACTGTT
>CAIKFN010000089.1 GCA_903826715.1 uncultured Actinomycetes bacterium | reverse complement strand
TGAGTACTTGCACGTCGTAACCAGCACCTCTAGTTCCAAGAGATCCAAGTCCAGCCAGGTCGCGACGAACTGTTGTTGCAGTTACTCCAGCGAGCTGTCCAATTTGTTCTGAATCAATGTGTTGCAGCCCTCTATTGCGCCATCCTTCAGCAATTCGCTGATAAACGGGGAGACGAGAAATCGTTGGCTCGGAGAGCTTTTTATTTCTAAGTCGAGGCGTAGCCATAATTTTTTACGCTAACGCCGAAGCGATTAGCGACCTAACTGACGACTACGTTCAGCGGCGGCAGAGACTGCTTCCAAGAACGCTGCACGAACGGCGCGACTTTCCAGAATTCGTAGTCCCGCTGCAGTGGTGCCGCCAGGTGACGTGACTTGTGCACGAAGGTCGGCAGGATTTTCACCTGATTGCTTAAGAAGTTCTGCAGATCCAAGGAACGTGTCAATAACCATTTGCTTTGACATCTCGTGAGAAAGTCCTTGATGAACTCCAGCGTCAATGAGTGCTTCAATGACGAGGAATAAGTACGCCGGCATAGGACCAGAGTGGCCAGTCACCGCGTCAAGGTTTTTCTCGGTAACACGGAACACTGAACCAACTGCTCCCATTACTGATTCAGCCCAGTCAAGATCTTCTTTTGTAACGTGAGCGCCACCAGCAATTGCAGTAACACCCTTTCGAACAAGAACAGGCGTGTTCGGCATTGAGCGAATAACGGCGACTGCTCCAGGCATGACGGCTTCAATTCGAGCGGTAGAAAGTCCCGCAACAACTGAAAGAAGTCGCATAGTGCCAACAGTTCCACACACTCGTGCAGCTGCTTCTGCGTGATCTGGTTTCACACAAAGAACTACTCCAGTGTGTGGCCCAACGTGACCTAGTTCCATCGATGCATGTACATCAACACCAGCGAAGCGCTTCTTTAGATCTTCACGACCCGTAGCTGAACTCTCAATAATTGCTAGTTCATTCTTCGCGCAGTACTGCGCAGCGAGAAGTCCCTCAGCTAGTGCAGAGCCCATGCGTCCGCCGCCAACGATTATTAGTTGATATGCCATATATAAAGGCTACAAGGCGCTCGGCTAGTTCTTTTTCCGTCGTCGATAAAGCCCCGGAAAAGCCATTGTCATCACGGTTGGGAAGATTTCATCAACGTAGGTAAGCGTTGCACCAACGAGTTCGTCAAGTCTTTCAATTGTTAGCTCTCCTATGGGGATCTGAGTCATCAGGTACACCCCATCTTCTGGGCCAAGAGCAATGTGGACACCTCGGAGTTCCGCGTTCTTCACTAGAGCAAATCGGTAGACATCTTCTTTGTTCGACTCCGGCGCAGGCATGATTTCAGTTTCTACGTGTACGGTGCGCTGGCGCAGGGTGAGCCATAAAGCAATGGTGTCTTTTTCTTCTCCCTTAAGACGAATCAACCAGCGGTAGTGACCTCGAACATCGGGAGTCGATGCATGCTCAACAGAAACGCTCGATCCAGTACTACGCCACGCAGTTGCCCACTCGTCAATGGTGTGACCAAGTACTTCTAGTGAATCGCTATCGCCAATTGGTGCCGACATACTTAGCAGCGCAAGAGACTTGTACGTGCCAGGTCTTCAGTGAGCGTTGCGAGTGACTGTGCAGCTCCTCGCCACGTATAGGCGCGAGCCAACAACACTGCGTTTGACGACATTCTCATAACGTCATCAACATTGGTTGCCTTCATCACATAATCTGCCCACACCACAGGGTCGCGTGAATCTATGAGGTATCCATTTTCACCTTGATCCACCAATGTCTTGAGACCTCCGACGTTGCTAGCAACAACTGGTGTTCCACACGCAGATGATTCCAAAGCAACGAGACCAAAACTTTCCGCGCGTGATGGAACAAGCGTTACGTCTGCTGCTCTCATCCATGACGAGAGCAATTGGTGAGACTGTGGAGCAACGAATAAGACGCTGTCAATGACGCCAGCTTCGCTAACTCGTTCGTGCAGAGCACTGAGCGCAAGTCTTCCGTCAGGGCCGGATGGGCCTCCAATGATTGCCAGCAAAGCATTTTCACCACGACTACGCATTTCTATAAGCGTCTCGAGCGCAAGGTCAACGCCCTTGAGCGCTTGGAGTCGACCCACGAAGAGCATGAGTGTTGCATTCTCATCAATACCGAGTGCTCGACGTGCTTGTGGTTTATAGCCAGGTGAGAAAAAGGCGTGCTCCACGCCAAGTGGCACGACGTGTACTCGAGCAGGCTCGGCGTTATAGAAACGAACAATTTGATCTGCTTCGACGTCGCATGAAGCAAGTACTGCATCGGCGCAGGCGAAGATTGATGCTTCTTGTGCAGCACGCTCTTCTGATTCACCTTCGAAGGTTTCTGCCTTAACGCGCTCAAGCGTGTGGAACGTCATGATGAGCGGGATGTTCATTTCGTGCTTTAAGCGATGTCCACTGAGTCCACTCAACCAGTAATTCGCGTGAATCGCGTCAGGAATTTCTGTTTCCCGAAAGAAGGCTGCAACATTGTCGGTGAATTCATCTACAAACAGTGGGAGCTCGTTGCGGCCGAGAACGCTTGGTGGTCCGGCACTGATGTTGTGAACTCGAAATCCCGGTTCAACATTTACGGTGTCAAGAACAAATGGATTGTCACGACGGGTATAGACGTCAACTTCATTGCCAAGTCGAGCAAGCGCGCTAGAGAGTTCGCGGACGTAGACATTCATTCCACCGCCGTCGCCCGTGCCGGGTTGAGCTAGTGGAGAGGTGTGATACGAGATAACGGCT
>CAIKFN010000088.1 GCA_903826715.1 uncultured Actinomycetes bacterium | reverse complement strand
TGTCCGCTGCAGTCCAACTGACATCGGTGTCGCGCTTTGCATCTAGAACATTGAAATAGGTTGATGCAGCACCAACCAGGTAACCAGCTGTCGTGTGATAAATCCCTTTGGGCTTTCCAGTGGTGCCACTCGTGTACATAATGAACATCGTGTGCTCAGCTTCGAATGAATCGGGAACGTGCGTTTCATCTTGACGCTCAACAATCTCGTGCCACCAGTGGTCTCTTCCTTCAACCCACTCAACATCTTGCCCAGTGCGCTTTACGACAAGCACTGCTTTTACGTTCGGGCATGACTTAAGAGCTTCATCAATAGCTGGCTTTAATGGACTAACAGCACCACGCCTAAACGCTCCATCAGCGGTGATAACAAATTGACAGTCAGAGTCAATAATGCGACTCGAAAGAGCGTCAGCAGAGAATCCTCCGAACACAACTGAGTGAACTGCTCCAAGGCGGACAATAGCGAGCATCGCAACTACGGCTTCTGGAATCATGGGCATGTAGACAGCGACGCGATCGCCCTTCTTAACACCAAGCTCACTAAGTGCATTTGCTGTTTTAGAAACCATCCTCAAGAGATCGCTATAGGTAATTGTTCGTTCTTCACCTTCAGCGTCACCAATCCAGTGGTACGCAACCTTGTCGCCACGACCGTCGGCAACGTGGCGGTCAACACAGCTCACGCTCGCGTTTAATTTGCCGTCGCTAAACCACCGCGCAAATGGCAGATCCCATTCGAGTGTCTTAGTAGGAGCCACGTCCCAGCTGAGACGGTCGGCTTGCTTGCGCCACCAGGCAACAGGGTCCTTTGATGCTTCGTTATAAATTTCAGGCTGGGCGTTTGCTTGAGCAGCGAATTCAGGGCTTGGCGGAAATGAACGAGTCTCCTCGAGCCATGCTTCCAGTTTTGATTCAGCCATCAAAAGTCCAATCTTTTCGCTGTTCTGTACTGAAAGACTACAGAGAAGCAAAAACGCCCGCCAGATAACTGGCGGGCGTTTTTAGTGAAAATGAATTAACTAGGCGCGAAGACCCTTTGAAACCATTGAGATAACTGCATCCTTTAGTGGGATGAAGCCATAGACAATGGCGCCATTAAGCACTACGTTCATCCATGCGTGGCTTGTCATGACACCCCAGCCAGCAGCTGGTTGAACGCCTACGGCCCAAACCATAAGGATTGCCATTCCAAGGTCTTGGTGTGAACCAATTATTGGAATCATCCGGATTGGACCATCGAGCTTAAGTGTGCTTGTGAGACTGTTCCATACTGAAAGAACAGCTACAAGTAGCGCCGACAAGAGTAAAAATTCTCCTAATACGTACATTTAATTCTCCTTTAAAGGTAACTAGTAACTAATTCCCCCCGCAGATAAATATTGATGCATTAGAGCTCTTTATTACGGGAATGTAACGAAGAAATTTAAGTTCTGCTTACCTATGCGTAACCCAAGGGGTTAATGGGGTCTAGGTAAAAACCCTGATGTGGGTCTAAAAATTACTTTTGAATTCAAGCGTTAATTACTAAAAAACTAGTCAATTGACCGTCTGAAGGAAGTGATGAATTTTTCTACTTTGTCGGGGCCAGCGCCTTCATTTAGCAACTGGACCAAAGCAGATCCAACAATCACTCCGTCGCCAAGCAGAGAGGCGGTCTTTGCCTGCTCTGGGGTTGAAATTCCAATACCCACGTAGGTCGGAATGTCACTTCCAGCTCTGATTCCAGCTACAACTTTTTCAGCTCCACCCTCATCTGAGGCTTTACCTGTCACGGCCATTCGAGCGGCGGCGTAGCAAAATCCTTCTGAGGCTTGAGCCAAGAGCTTTGCTCGTTCGGGGCTCGTTGAAGGAGCCACAAGAAAGATGTTGGCCAAGTTGTATGAGTCGCTGATTTCAGACCAAGGACCAGATTCTTCAAGTGAGAGGTCAGGGACAATTGCTCCCTCAATTCCAGACTCAGTTAGCTTGCCTATTGAGCGCTCTAATCCATAGTGATGAAAGATGTTGAAATACGTCATTGTTATGAGCGGCACGTCGACGGAAATCTTCGCAAGGTCAGCACAGATCGAATCGAGGTTTGTTCCCCTGGCAAGTGAGGTAAGTGCTGCTTCTTGAATTACTACGCCGTCCATAATTGGATCACTGAACGGAATACCAATTTCCACAGCATCAGCTCCAGCGTGCACGGCCGCTTCAACGTGTTGGGTCCAGTCTGGAGTTAAGCCAGCCATGAAGTATGGAACTAGAGCCTTTCGTCCGCTATCTCTAACGGCTCGAAGCTTCGTCTCTAAAGACTTCATTATTCGCCTCGAAGAAGTGAGCGAACTTGCGCAACATCCTTGTCGC
>CAIKFN010000087.1 GCA_903826715.1 uncultured Actinomycetes bacterium | reverse complement strand
CTTCCTTGTGCGAGCGCAAAAGCTCGCCAAACGTGGCAATAGTGGCGCGAAGGTCTTTAGCGGTCAGCACAGTGGACAAGGTCATTGCTAGCGATGCTACAATGGTCATTCGGTTTATACCGACCTCTGCAAGGGCAGCGGGCGGGAAAAAGGAGAAAGTTCATCATGGCATCAGTCTGCGAAATCTGCGGTAAGAAGCCGTCATTCGGCATGAACGTCTCTCACTCGCACCGTCGCACCAAGCGCCGTTGGAATCCAAACATTCAGCGTGTAAAGGCGCTTGTCGGCGGGACTCCTAAGCGAGTGAACGTCTGCACCGGTTGCCTTCGTTCAGGAAAAATCACTAAGCCAGCTCGTCGCAAGGCCAACGCTTAATTCTCAACTCTTAGAGTTGATGTTCCCAACCTTGCTTTTCAAAAGGTTGACCCAGTAGCGTCCGCGAAGCTTGGTCTGAAATAATCATGCCAATAGAAATTGGCTCTCTAAGTCCTCGCTCAAGAAATGTTGATTTCAGTTTCCCAGGATCATTTGTGGTGATGAGCAGTTCATAGTCTTCCCCACCACTAATCGCCTCTTGCATCGTTGCGCTTTCTGCCACCGGAATTTGAGATAATGCAAAACCAACTTTGGAAGCATCGGCTAAGCGATGTAGATCAAGGCCAATACCATCGCTTAGATCCATCATTGCGCTGGCGCCTGACTCACGCGCTGCAGTCCCTTCATCTAGAAGTGGCAGAGGTCGACATTGTGCTTGCACCAACTCATCATTAAGTGGCGCGCCACCACGTCTTAGTCGTAAACCAGCGCTTGCTCTACCGAGTGCACCAGTTACAAATATCTCGTCACCATCTTGCGCACCAGTTCGAATCACGGCCTTGCCTGGTGGCACTTCACCGAACACGCTCACCGTGACAGAGACATCGTTCGCGCTCGACAGGTCGCCGCCAACAACGGGGCAACCTGTTACTTCGCTCGCACGTGCAACACCTCGATGCAGTTGTTCGAGGTCGACCCCAGGCGGCGCGCTCACCGCGACCGTTAGCCCCCGGGGACGAGCTCCCATTGCCGCCAGATCCGACAGCGCCGAGGTAACTGCCTTAAAGCCCAAGTCTTCGAGTGAAAAAAGTTCAATATCCAGGTGAATTCCGTACACGGCCACATCAGTTGATATGACTACTTGGCCTAAAAATGGGCTTAAAACGGCCGCGTCATCGCCAATATGAATCTCCCCGGAAGGGATGTTGCGCTGACCCACGATTTGGGCGATACGCTCCAATACGTTGTCTTCACGAGTCTGGTCGTTTTCGGACGAAAAGGAATTCATGAGGATAGACACCTGGGGGGGTGTATTGACTGCAACGTTGCAGTCAAGTGGAGAAGGGTTTTAACCGTGACGTACCCAACTAATAACAAAAAACTCATCGCATGGGTTGAAGAGATCGCTGAACTCACTACACCCGATCGTATCCACTGGTGCGACGGGTCAGCAGAGGAATACGACCAATTGTGTCAACTACTTGTTGACCAAGGAACGTTCACCAAGCTCTCACCCACCAAGCGACCTAATAGTTACTACGCAACCTCTGACCCGGGCGACGTTGCTCGCGTCGAAGATCGCACATTTATTTGCTCTGAAAAAGAAGTTGATGCTGGGCCGACTAACAACTGGATGGACCCATCAGAAATGCGCGCAAAGCTCAAGGGCTTGTTCGCAGGTTCAATGAAGGGACGCACCATGTACGTGGTCCCCTTCTCAATGGGACCGCTCGGATCGAAGATCTCACACATTGGTGTTGAAATCACTGACTCCGCCTACGTTGCTGTTTCAATGCGCATCATGACGCGTATGGGACGCGGTGCCCTTGAGGTGCTTGGCGACACTGGAGAATTTGTTCCTTGCTTGCACTCAGTTGGCTCGCCTCTTGAAGTTGGACAAAAAGATGTCAAGTGGCCATGCAACGCAGATAACAAATACATTGTTCACTTCCCAGATACACACGAGATCATGTCGTATGGTTCCGGATACGGTGGAAACGCCCTTCTAGGAAAGAAGTGCTTCGCCCTTCGTATTGCTTCAGTTCTTGGTCGCAACGATGGATGGCTCGCTGAGCACATGCTCATCTTGAAGCTCACTAGTCCAAAGGGTGAGTCACGTTACGTTGCTGCAGCATTCCCGAGTGCTTGTGGAAAGACAAATCTCGCGATGCTTGTGCCAACTCTTCCTGAATGGAAAGTTGAAACAATCGGTGACGACATTTGCTGGATGAAGCCAGGACCAGATGGTCGCCTCTACGCCATTAACCCTGAGGCTGGATTCTTTGGTGTGGCTCCTGGAACAAACATGGAGACCAACCCGAATGCCATGTACTCAGTTGAAGCAAACACGATCTTCACCAACACCGCAATCACTGCTGACGGCGACGTTTGGTGGGAAGGCATGGGAGAGCCACCAGCCGGACTTACTGACTGGAAGGGACAGGCCTGGTCGAAGGATCTTGGCACCCCTGCTGCACACCCGAACTCACGCTTCACAGCTCCTGCGGGCCAGGACCCAGCAATCGCTCCTGAATGGGAAGACCCAGCTGGTGTTCCAATTGACGCAATCCTCTTTGGTGGACGTCGCGCCAGTGTTATCCCACTCGTATTCCAATCACGCAGTTGGGACCACGGAGTCTTCCTCGGATCAATCATGTCTTCAGAGACCACTGCAGCAGCTACTGGTGCAGTTGGAAACCTTCGTCGTGACCCATTTGCGATGTTGCCTTTCTGTGGCTACAACATGGCTGACTACTTCGGGCACTGGCTGACATTCTCAGATAAGTACGACGAATCAAAGCTTCCAAAGATCTTCTACGTGAACTGGTTCCGCAAGGGCGACGATGGTCGCTGGCTCTGGCCAGGATTTGGTGAAAACAGTCGAGTTCTCGAATGGGTATTTGAGCGCGTTGGTGGACGTGGTGACGCGGTTGAGACATCAATTGGTTACCTTCCAACCAAGGATGCGATTAATACTTCTGGACTCAACGTCAATGCAAAGGACATGGAAGAACTTCTCGCAGTGAACAATGATGAGTGGCGCGTTGAGGTGCCAAGCATTCGTGAGCACTACGCCAGCTTCGCTGGACGAGTTCCTAAGCGTCTTGAAGACCAGGTAAACGACCTCGAGGCGAGACTTAAGTAACTAGTCAGCAGTTTCTGCGTCAGCAACAATTAGTCGCGGACCAGAAGGCCAGTCAAAGTAACGCCACGTCCAGTTGATCATCACGCGTAGACGG
>CAIKFN010000086.1 GCA_903826715.1 uncultured Actinomycetes bacterium | reverse complement strand
TTCTAGTTGGAGGAGCCAGTCTTAAGGCTGAATCATTCATGGCAATTATCCAAGCGTGCAACGACTGCTACGCTGGAAAACGCTAATCCGGAGGTTTTAGATGTTGACTTGGTTAATCGTTGCAATTGAGGCTATTTCAGCTGTTGCACTTATATTTCTTGTTCTCCTGCACTCAGGACGTGGTGGAGGTATCTCTGACTTGATGGGTGGCTCGGTGGGCGCTGTTGCTGCTGGATCAACTGTTGTAGAGCGCAATCTTGACCGAATCACCATTGCTGTCGCGTTGGTATTTACATTTGCCACGCTGACACTCGACCTTCGCTTGCAGTAATCAACATGATCCTTCGCGGGTCTATTTTCCGTACTTTATTGACGGCCACTGCTGTTGCGATTGTGATTTCGCCTGCAGCCGTTGCTGGAGCGGCGAAAAAGCCAATTGCTACAACGAATGAAAATGCACACACAATTACTGTCTCAGTCCCTGGCCCACTAAATGGATGTGGATACCTTGATGCAGGATCGAATCCTTCTTCAAATGCAGTACTTGATCTCATTCAACCATCAGCATTTTTGACAACAACGTCGGATGTTCTTGTTGGAGAAGGTGGACCAATTGCGGCGGCAGAACTTACCTCGCTCTCACCTGAAACGGTTGTTTACACAATTGCTTCGAACTATGCATGGTCTAACGGAAGACTTTTTAGCGGTGAAGATTTACTTACGTGGTGGCAGTATGCAAAATCAGTTCCGAGTATTTATACAGATGGATATCGATCCATTAAGTCGCTCGTTGTTAATTCTTCTAGCTCAACGGTCACTGTTATTTTTTCAAAGCCCTTTTCGGCTTGGAGCTCATTGTTCCGTGACATATCTCCAGCTCCAAATGGAACTGGATGCTCGTTTACATCTTTTTTAAAGCGCCCAACACTTGGTCCATACAATGTTTCATCTGCAAGTTCTTCTCAAATTGTTCTGACAATGAATAAGAGTTGGAAATTGAATCCAAATCGATATGGTCGAATAATTATTCAAGCTTCGGCGCCAATTCCGACCTCGAATAATTCAAATTTTGCTGGTTACACAATCCAAGTTAACAAGTCGCTATCAATGACGCTGAGTGCACATCCTGAATTCGTCAGTCACATCGGGACCTCAGATCAAATTTTAGAACTCACCTACGCACCTAGAACGTTGCTTACGAGCAATGTAAGTGTTCGTGAAGCACTCTCTCTTTCAATTCAGCGTCAAAAGATTCTTAATTCCCTTTGGGGTTCAGTTACATTTGCTCCTGCACCTGCAACATCGATGTTGTTAGCACAGGGTCAAAATGGCTACCCGGGTGGTTCAGGTCCTGGCCCCACATTAAGTACGACGACAACTACCGTTGCATCAGCAAGCACAACAACAAGTACTACGCCAAATGTAACTGGCAATACCGTGGGCGACTGCTTACCCTGTGCAATTTCTCTTCTAACTAAAAATGCTGGATATAAAATAGTTGGAGGAATTCTAAGAAATTCCGCAAATGCACCATTCGTCATTCACCTAGCCGTTGGTCCATCCAACCTAGAAAAAACTTCAGCAAATCTCATAGCTTCACAATGGCGCGCAATTGGAATTGTTGTGTATGAATACTTCTTTACAAACGATGAAGCAGCACAGAGTGCGATTGCTGCAAATAAATATGAAGTAGGACTAATTTTACGTACTGCAACTACAACTCCTTCTACACTCGCTCGATCCTTTTATGGACCAAACTTTGTTGACAGCTACTCGAGCGCCATCCGTACCGCGTCACTTAACAAGTTGTACGATTCTGCAATCTCAAATTTCAATCCTGTAACCGCACTAGCAACATGGTCAGCGTTTGATCAGACTGTTCTTGGGCAGTTCTGGATGAGACCAATTGTGACGTTGCCGACCATCACCATTTGGTCAAATACGCTTTCAAATGCAACGGGGAGCCTCTCGGTTCAGGGGTTCGTTGATCAAATCCCATCATGGGGAACCATCGTTACTTCATCATCGAAATAGACGATTAGTTCATTCTGTCCTCAGCGTATAAAGTGGTACTCCGCGTCGAAGTGGTGAAATGGCAGACACGCTAGCTTGAGGGGCTAGTGCTCGAAAGGGCGTGCGGGTTCAAGTCCCGCCTTCGACACCAATGATTTACTGGCGTTGACTTTCCTGGGCAATGACCTAAGGGTTACATCTAGTTACTACGATTAAGCCACGAGGTGCAACGTGACTCAACTGCTTTTTACAGCTTTTAGTAATCGACCAGACGCCTTGGACCTCGCACGTGAAGCGGCAGAGCGTCTAGAAAGTTCTGGAATAACTAGCTCCGTACATATGCTCGATTCAGATGAGTCTCCAGCACTCAGTGATGCAACTCTCGTAGTAAGCCTCGGCGGTGATGGCACTTTTCTTAGATCTGCGCGAATTGCGCATGAACACAATGCCCGCCTCGTAGGGGTAAATCTCGGTCGTCTTGGATTTCTTCTAAATGTTCAACCATCTGAGTTAGTAACAGTAATTAATGAAGCGCTCGTAAGTAATGAAGTTGACCATCGTATTGCTCTTCAAATTTCGTACTCGGGCAATAAAACTGAATTCGCTATGAACGAAGTTGTAATCGAGCGAGCAGAATCTGGCCACATGGTGAGGGTTAAAACATTTGTTGATAATGAAGAATTTCTCTCGTATTCAGCCGATGGGGTAATGGTGTCGACGCCTACGGGTAGTACTGGCTACAACTTCTCAGCCGGAGGTCCTGTCGTTGATGCAACGCTTCCGCTCATGATTCTCACCCCTATTGCGCCACACTTCACAATTAGTAATTCAATTGTTGTTGGAGCTGAAAAGAAGTTTCGATTTGTAGTTGAGAGCAACCGTGCCCTTGTGGTTGCTGATGGACACACAGTCACATCTCTCAACATTGGCGACTCGGTGGAAGTATCAATGAGTCAGACCCCTGTTCGAGTTGTCGCCACACGTAGTTTTGATTTAGGGGTTCGCTTACGACAAGGTCTTCGAGAGGGCCATGCCTAAATCACAGCTAGTCGAACTTTACGCTCAAGGGCTCGGGGTTATTGAAGAAGCTCGTGTTGAATTCTCTGAAGGCTTCAATGTCATTACTGGTGAAACTGGTGCGGGAAAGACGCTGTTGCTTGGAGCACTTGATCTCTGCCTAGGCGGAGACGCTAGTGGCGCTCGTCACGCTGTGACTACGGACATGAAGGCTGCAGCTCTATTTGTTAACCGCGATGGTAAAGAAGTTTCACTACTTCGAGAGTCAAGCCAAGGTGGTCGTCTTCGTAGCGCCCTTGATAACACCACGACCAGTGCCGAATCACTTCGACTACTTGCTGAAGAATTAATCGTTATCCATGGTCAACATGATTCACTCAGTTTGAAGAATCGTTCTGAAATCCTTCGAATAGTCGACACAACTGGAAACGTAAACACCACTGAGTTGCACGCCGTCAGAACTCAGCTGAGTGAAGCATTAAAACTAAGAGACAGTCTCGGGGGAGACGGCGCTAACAGAGAACGAGAAATTGAATTTCTAAAGTTTCAAATCTCCGAGATCGAGTCCGTGAAGATTGCGACTCCGAATGAACTTAAAGAAGTACTCGAAGAACTCACGAGATTGACTGAGATTAGAGACGGCCAGGCTGCGATCATGGGCGTAATGCAGGCTCTTGATTCAGATAATGAAGAGGCGGTTCTCACAAGACTCGCCAGAGCCATTGGTGAAATTCCACAAGGTGAAACCTACGACAGCGCTAGAGAAGGTCTTCGAAGTGCTCTGGAGCAGGCGAGAGATAGCGTCCACGAACTCTCAACCTTTACTGACTCTGATGCATTTGACGAAGAACGACTCGGGGCACTCGACGAACGAGCAGCGATTTTGCAGAACATTGCACGTAAGTACAACAACTCAATCGAAGAGGCTCTTGAGGCGCTCGCTACTTTCGTCAATGATTTAGAGCGACGTTCTGGGGAATCTGGTCGAATCGAAAATCTTGATGCAGAGATTTCGCAACTTATGTCTAAGGAAGTTGAACTTGCTCGCAAGGCTAAAAAGGACCGAGAGTACGCCTCGGTAAAGCTCACCGAGGCTGTCAGGGCCCAGCTTCCTCGAGTGGCACTTCCAAATGCATCGCTCAGATTTGATGTTGGGGGAGACGATGGATCACTGGCTCAGATTCTCTTCACTCCAAATCCAGGACTCGCTGAGGGCCCTCTACAATCCCTCGCTAGCGGTGGAGAACTGAGTCGAGTCCTTCTTGCGATCTCTCTAGAAACCGCCCAGGACGATGTTGTAGCCGTATTTGATGAGGTAGACGCCGGGGTGGGCGGTCAGGTCGCTCAGCAAATCGGGGACTGCTTGCTCGAATTAGGCCAACGACAGCAGGTTTTGGCGGTAACACACTTGGCTTCTGTGGCCGCCAAGGCAGACCACCACTTCGTGATTGAAAAAACTATAATTAACGGAACCGCCTCAACCAAGATTAAAAAGGTTGAAGGTGAAGATCGCGTCAGCGAAATTGCCCGAATGCTGGTCGGCGACTCCC
>CAIKFN010000085.1 GCA_903826715.1 uncultured Actinomycetes bacterium | reverse complement strand
TGTTGACGGCAAGATGCACTACGACCTAACGCCAGATCAACTCGCTGAACACCTTTCAAAGTTTGTTTCTGAATACGGACTCCAAGTTGTTGGTGGATGCTGTGGAACAACACCTGAGCACTTGGCCCGCGTAGTTGAAGCTGTACGTCCGCTAACTCCTGCAAAGCGTTCGCCAGTTCTAGAGCCGGCAGCAGCATCGATTTATTCAACAACGAGCTACAGCCAGGACCGTTCGGTGCTGATGGTTGGAGAGCGTACAAATGCCAACGGCTCAAAGCTGTTCCGCGAAGCAATGCTCGAAGGCGACTGGGACACCTGCGTAGGAATTGGCCGTGACCAGATCAAAGAAGGCGCACACATCTTGGATGTCTGTGTTGACTACACCGGTGCTGACGGTATCAGCGACATGAATGAAATCATGAGTCGCCTCGCTACACAGTCATCAGTACCAATCATGGTTGACACCACTGAAACGCTTGTTGCTCGCCAAGCCCTCACCTGGCTCGGTGGCAAGGCAATCCTCAACTCGGTGAACCTCGAAGAAGGTGACGGCCCAGGAACACGCCTCGACGGTTTCTTGTCACTCGCTGCAGAATTTGGCTCCGCTGTAGTTGCTACTTGCATTGACGAAGAAGGACAGGCCCGTACGGCTGACTGGAAGGTTCGTGCCGCACAGAACATCACCAAGCTCGCAGTTGAGCGCTACGGACTTAGTGCTGAAGACATCTTCATTGACACTTTGGCGCTGCCACTATCGACGGGAATGATCGAATCACGCCGTGACGGTATTGAGACACTTGAAGCAATTAGGCGCATCAAGGCAGAAATGCCAGGAGTTCGCACAATTCTCGGACTCTCGAATATCTCATTCGGACTCAACCCAGCGGCTCGACAAGTGCTCAACAGTATGTTCTTGCACGAAGCAGCAGAAGCAGGTCTTGACGCAGCAATTGTGCACGCGTCAAAGATTTTGCCACTCGCAAAAATCAGTGAAGAATCTCGCAAGGTCTGCCTCGACCTCATCTACGACCGCAGGTCTGAGGGTTACGACCCACTACAAACGCTCCTCGGACTCTACGAAGGCGTAAAGGCTGCAACCGCTGGTGGCGCGAAGCTCGATGACTTGACACTTGAAGAGCGCTTGAAGCGTCGCATTATTGACGGTGTTCGAACTGGACTCGATGACGACTTAAAGCTTGCAATGGAAAGTGGCATTAAGCCACTCGAAATTGTTAATGACCACTTGCTCGAAGGTATGAAAGTTGTTGGAGAACTCTTCGCAACTGGAGAGATGCAGTTGCCATTCGTTTTGCAGTCAGCAGAAACAATGAAGGCTGCCGTTGCGTATCTAGAGCCGTTCATGGAAAAGAGCGACCAGGGTGGACGAGGAAAAGTTGTGCTCGCAACTGTAAAGGGCGACGTGCACGATATTGGCAAAAACCTCGTCGACATCATCCTCACCAACAATGGTTACGAAGTCGTAAACCTCGGCATCAAAGTCGGGATCAACGAAATGATTCAGGCTGTTAAAGAACACAAGGCTGACGCACTTGGTATGAGTGGACTCCTCGTTAAGTCGACACTCATCATGCGCGAAAACTTAGCGCTCATGAACGAACAAGGGCTCAGTGATGTTCCGGTGCTGCTTGGTGGCGCTGCACTAACTCGCACCTACGTAGAGCGCGATCTTCGCACTGTCTATGACGGACGTGTTTTCTATGGAAAAGACGCCTTCGAGGGACTTCGTGTTCTTGACCGTCTCGGAGAAATTAAGAAGACCGGTGAAATTGACGAAAAGTTCGGACTCGAAATTTCAGAGAGCACCGTGCAGCGTCGCTTCCGCGGAGAAGACCCAACTCCTGAAGGACTTCCAGACAGAAGTCCAGAAGTTGAAACAGACAATCCACTCTTCCCGCCACCATTCATTGGCAGTCGTGTCGCTAAGGGAATGTCGATTGATGAAATTTCAGAGTTTCTCAACCAAACCGCACTCTTTAGAAACCAGTGGGGCTTTCGACCTGAAGATGGTGAAGACGACCTAGCGTTCAAGGAACGGATTGGTTCAACCTTCCGTGAGCAACTAGCTATTGCCAAGGCCGAGAACTTGCTCATTCCTCAAGTTGTGTGGGGACACTTCCCTGCTGCAAAAGACGGCAACGATCTCATTATCTACACCGACGAAACTCGAACAACTGAAGCAACACGTTTTAGTTTTCCTCGCCAGCACAAGGATCCCTTCCTCTCAATCTCAGACTTCTTCCGTGAATCAACAAGCCCTGATCAGGACTACGCAAGCTTCATGCTCGTAACAATGGGTTCACGAGTCTCAGAGCGTTGCCAAGAACTCTTCGCAGAAAACCGCTACAACGATTACCTCATGCTTCACGGGCTTGGTGTTGAAATGGCTGAAGCCCTCGCTGAGCTTTGGCACAAACGCATTCGTGAAGAACTCGGATTTGTACAAGAAGACGGCCCGACTCTTACTGGACTATTTCGCCAGCAATACCGTGGTGGTCGCTACTCATGGGGTTACCCAGCGTGCCCAGATCTAATGGATAACGCCAAGGTTGCTGCTCTGCTTGAGTCAGAGCGAATTGGT
>CAIKFN010000084.1 GCA_903826715.1 uncultured Actinomycetes bacterium | reverse complement strand
TCGCACCTATAACTTCAAAGAAAATCGAGTCACTGACCACCGAATCAACCTCACCACGTACGCCCTTGATGACGTACTTGCTGGGAACCTCGATACGTACGTTGATGCGTTGCTCGCTGAAAAGCGTGCTCGCCAATTGGCCGAGAGTGACGGACGTTAATTCCGAGCTAGTGACCGAGTTAATCGGTCTCGGTCTTGAGCGTCACGAGGCACGCTGGCTCGTTGAGGAATTTGTTCCTGGAGCCGACCTTGACGCTGTCCCAGCACTTCACCTCGCAGCACAACGTCGACTAAACGGTGAGCCACTGCAATACATCATTGGTCACTGGCCCTTTCGTTCTTTAGATCTTGACGTTGACACTCGGGTACTTATTCCTCGCCCTGAAACAGAAGAACTCGTTGACTATGCGCTGCAAGAACTCGCACGTGTTGGCGCCGTTGCACCAGTAATCCTCGACCTTGGATGTGGTTCTGGAGCAATTGGTCTTTCACTGGTATTCGAACTTCGTGAACGCGGCATTGCTGCAACGCTGGTGTGCGTTGATAAATCTCTTGATGCACTAAGTGTTGCGAAACGTAATGCCATTAAGCATCAGTTGCACGCAGTCTCATTTGTGGAGTCTTCTTGGTTCAACAACGTGGACCACTCACTGCGCGGTCACATTGACCTGATTGTTTCTAACCCGCCCTACGTGGGTGAAGTTGAATTTGAAACTCTTGATGCTGTGCTTCGACACGAGCCACTCGGTGCGCTGGTGGCTCCAAGTGCTCAGGGCGTTGAAGGCTTTAGTGACCTCGAGGAAATAATCGCTGAAGCACCTGAGTGGTTGACGTCAACTGGGGTACTTATCTGCGAGCATGGAAACATGCACCGAGAAGTTGCACTTCAAAATGCCTACGACGCAGGTTTCAGTGACGTATTTGACTACGACGACCTTGCTGGTCACCCACGGATTTTGGTGGCGAGACGTTCATGAGCAGAGTTCTCTCTATAGAACAAGCAGCCACTGCGTTAGCGAGTGGCGAAGTAGTGGCTCTGCCCACCGACACGGTCTACGGCGTTGGTGTCAAAGTAAATACGTCATCGGTTGCAAAACTTTTTGCACTGAAACAGCGACCTCATGATGTTGCGCTCCCAGTACTGGTGTGCTGCTCAGAGCAAGCGATTGATCTCGGCGTTACATGGAATGAAAAAGCCCAGCTGCTCAGCGATGCATTCTGGCCTGGTCCACTAACAATTGTTGTTAATGGACCACGCGAACTGACAGAAGTAATTGGTAGCACCACGCAGAGCGTGGGGCTACGTATGCCCAACAATGAGTCACTGCTTGGGGTGCTAAAGAGTGAGCCACTGTGTGTTTCGAGTGCAAACAATCACTCAGAGGCACCCTGTGAATCAGCGCAGCAAGTTCTCGATACATTCACGGGTCGACAAGAGCTCTTCGGTGTGCTTGATGGTGGAACGTGCAGTGGGGAAGTTTCCACAGTTGTCGACGTTACGGGTGAAGATTGGAAGATCCTTCGTAGCGGTGCTGTGAGTGAGCAAGATATTGCTCGAGCATTAGCTAAGTGAAATAACGCTTTCGCCCACGACTGCGCTGCGGCCAATAATTTCTTGAGTTTCACTCAATTCCATTAGACCCTCGTCAGTGCTGTGGCTCCAACTACGTACCCCGTCGCTACTTCTCGCGGCGACTACGAGCTTTGAAGGTGCGCCATCTTTAGCGTGCACCACGGTGTAACTCTCAATTGTTACCTCACCACTTCGTTGCTCGAAGACACACTTGTCTTGTGCATCAACGTCTGGCTGTGCGCTTCGCCACTGAAAGTCTTTTGTAGGTGGCGTTGATGAGTACGTGCCCCATGCGTGCTTTGTGGAGAACCACCCGAGTCCCGTTACGAGACCGTGGCTGCTCTCGTCGCTTCTAAGTTTGTCGACCATCGCACAGATGCTGTGAGTGACATAATTATTTCCTGGCCCACCACCAAAGGTAAGACCGCCGGTCAGAGTTGGAATGCGTTGTTCGTCGAGTGGGTCAATATTCATAACTTCGCATGCAGTTTGCACCACGGTTGGAAAGCAGCTGTAGAGGTCCATGTGGGAAATCTCCTCGGTAGTAACTCCGAAGTTCTGCAGCGATGACCATAGTGCGCGCATGGCTGGCGAATCGTCAAAGACTGGTCGCTCTGAAACAAACCAGTGGTCAGTGGCGTCTGCGCCACACTGAGGGAAAATCATCTTGTCTTTTGCTACCCCGAGTGAAACTGCTTTCTCGTAGCTCGTCATAATGAACGCTGCACCCATATCGACTGGGAGATTCGCTACTAAAAACTTGGTGTAGGGGAATGAAACCATTCGATTATTTTTTGTCGGTGTTGTAATTGCCGCCGCTGCAGGTGGCTCAGTTATCCACGCGTAGGGATTGGTCTTGGCGACTTGGGCAAAGTTGGCCCAGAGTTTCCCGAGTTGCTTAGCTTGTTCTTCCATGCTCCAGCCCATACGAGCTCGTCTGGCGTTTTCAAATACTGGATACACCTCGACTGGCAAGGTGAGTCCTTGCTCGTATTCATCCTTGGTGAATGGGATTCGGTTATCTTCAACAAACGGTGGCTTGGCGACATCGTCACCTTGTTTGATCCACTCGGTTTCAACGCCTTCTTTTCTAGCGAGCCCTCGTGCGTAGTTCGCTTCAGAACCAACAACGCAGATAGTTGTTAGTTCACCACTGAGAATTCTTCGAGCAGATTCGTGCACCAGCATCTGGGGAAGGTTCCCTCCAGTAGGAGTGAGGCGAGTGACGACGTTCTTTAGCCCTAACTGCTCAGCAGCAAGTTTCGCTGGGTCAATGGTGTGCCAGGTGAACGAACCAATAGCGACAATCTCTTCAATCGCTTGAAGTGTGCCAGTAGCGCCGGTGTCTTTGGAAGCTATTTCGAGTGCTTGGACCATGAGCGAAAGCGGGGTTGGGCGAGATGCGAAGGAGGCACCAGAACTAGGGCGCTCAGTTATCTGGCCTACGCCAATCAAGACGGGGGTGCGAGGGTTTATTTCCACCCTATGAGTATTGCCGCACCACAGAAGTGCGCCAATCGACCAGTAGGGTTATAGAGATGCGCATTGCACTTGGCTCCGATCACGCTGGTTTCGACCTAAAGGCAGTACTCGTTTCGACCCTTCGCGAGTGGGGGCACGAGGTCATTGACCTGGGCACAAAAAACGCAACTGATTCTGTGGACTACCCCGACTTCGGTGAAGCGGTAGGAAGAAGTGTTGTTGAAGGACGAGCCGACTACGGAATCGCAATTTGTGGATCTGGAATTGGAATCTCAATCGCGGCGAACAAAGTTCCTGGCGTCAGGGCTGCACTTGTTCATGACGCCACATCAGCACGACTAAGTCGTGAGCACAATCACGCAAATGTTCTCTGCCTCGGAGCTCGCCTCATTGGTGAGCCCGTAGCAATTGACGCCGTTGCGGCGTGGCTAGGAGCCACCCCCGGTGAAGGTCGACACATAGGTCGAATTGAAAAACTGCACGCTCTTGACGAGCGTG
>CAIKFN010000083.1 GCA_903826715.1 uncultured Actinomycetes bacterium | reverse complement strand
TCGGCATTTTTCCTTCTTCCTAGGTCTCTAATCTACAGGCACGCCTGAGCACTGTCGTAAGGTTGTCAGATGAATACGATCCGACCCCTACGTGATGCCTGTGCTGTTGAACCCCTTGGAGATGGCAGGTTTAGTGCCGTTTTATCCGACTACTACACAATTACTGACGGACGGCCAAACGGCGGGTACTTGCAGACTGTTCTCGGAAGCGCTGCGCTTGCTGCTGCCAGTGCGCAGGGATCAGCTCACCAACACGTGACCGCCCTAACGACTAATTACATTGGTGCTCCACGCACTGGTCCTGCAGAGCTACACACCGACGTTAGAAAAGTTGGACGAGGTGTTTCATTTGTTCACATAACGCTCCTTCAAGAAGGTGTCATCACTAATGAATCAATTGCGACACTTGGAACCCTTGGCGCAGAATCTGATCTTCGTTACGCCGACACGCCCATGTTCGACATTGCACCGCTTGAAGACTGTCGTCGATCTACCGGTGGTGACGAAATCAACATTGCAAAAGTTGTTGACCAACGTTTTGATCCGGCAAGTTCTGGGTGGCGCGATGGCGAAATCTCTGACAAGGCTGAGCTAAAGATGTGGATTCGACTTGACGACGACGATGCTTCGTGGTCACCGCACAGTTTGTTGTTCGCAACTGACGCCATGCCACCCGCGACATTCGCAATTGGTTCATCTGGATGGGTGCCAACGTTGCAGCTCAGCTCGTATGTACGTCGCGTGCCAGTTGGCGAGTGGTTAAAAGCCCGCCAGTGGTGTGTCGTGATTGCCGACGGACTTGTGGACGAGCGATGCGAAATGTTTGACGAAAGAGGCGAACTTGTTGCGCTCGGTAGCCAACTCGCCATGGTTCGTTTCCCCGAAGGCAAGTAGTCGTGTCAGGGCCGCGCGTAAATGCAGACGGCTCACTTTTTATTCGATCAAAGCTCGTCATTCCATTTAGCGAGATTGATCTGCGGGTCACAACATCTGGCGGGCCAGGTGGTCAGCACGCAAATAGATCACTAACCCGCGTCGTTGTTTCGTTCCATGTCAATACTTCTGAAGTACTGAGTGAGTCCGATAGGGCGCTGTTACTTGAAAAAGCTGGAACTGTGATTCGCTCTAGTGCGAGTCGCTACCGCTCTCAAGCGCAAAACAAATCTGCAGCTCTCGAGCAGCTGGCTGTAAAGATTGCAACTGGACTAACTCGTCAAGCTCCTCGCAGGCCAACAAAGCCCACGAAGAGTTCAAAAGTTCGCCGTGTTGATGAAAAGAAAGCTAGAAGTCGAGTTAAAGAGAATCGACGTCGTCCCGCAACGGACTAGTTGGCTTCTTTAAGGTGTCGCTCAATAACGCTTAGCGACATGTGCATCAGGTCGCTAAGTCCCATGTCGGAATCTTCGTGTGGTCCACGCAGGGGCGTAAGTGATGCATAACCAGCAGCGATTAACGCACCGTCTTCATCAGCATCCTCATCGCTGACGTCACCAAGTTCTGGGGTTGCAGCACCGAGTCGAAGTTTGAGCTCTCCTTCGTCATCGAGTGGTCCTCCGGTTCCTGATTTTGCTGACTTCACAATTCCGGCTGTAGAAATTCTTCCTCGCTTAACGCCCTTGATCTCATTTCTTGGCAGGTTAGGAACATTGAGATTCATGAGTGTTCGCTGCGGCGCGTGAAGCAGCACTTCGAGCACTTCAATTGCAATATCAGCAGCTGGCTCGTAGGAAACGTTCTCGCCCCAGTTGGTTGAAACAGCGAGTCCAGAGAGTCCAAGCTGTGCGCCAGTGAGAATTGCACCGACGGTTCCAGAGTGCAGCACACTTCTTCCAACATTGGCACCAGCGTTGATGCCCGAGAGAATGAGGTCTGGTTGAAAGTTAAAACTTCCAACCGCGCCAAGAATGGCACATAGTGCTGGGGGAGCATCAAGGGCGTAGCCCTGAATGTTGTCTGCTCCTTCAATCTTTTGCTTCTTGTACTTAACCGAAGGATGATCGAAAACGTCGCCTACAGCCGATGACATACCTGAGTAGTTCTTGTTTGGGGCAACGATAATTGCCTCGCGAATTTCGCCTTCTGGGCACCGCTCAATCCACCTTGAAGTGGCTCGGGTTAGGGCTGCAATTCCCGGGGCATTGATTCCATCATCATTAGTTATCAGTATTCGCATATTTCTAAGGCTAACTGTCGTAAGTTACATGACAGTGAATAGAAGGAAAAATAGCTAATGCTTCCATCAGGAGAACAGATCGCCATTGCCCACGGGGACCAACGCGCCATCATCACCGAAGTCGGTGCCACGCTGCGTGTGTATGTAAAAGGTGGGGTTCCAGTTGTTGAGGGATTCGCCGCCGAAGACATCCCAGACTTCAGTCGAAATCAAGTTCTCTATCCATGGCCGAACCGCATAGGTGACGGTGAATGGACTTTTTCTGGCCGCACGGGAACTGCAAGTATCGATGATGTTGTCCACGCGACAGCAAATCATGGCATTGCTCGCTGGCGACCATTTGAAATTGAAGTAGCGAACCAAAACCGTTGTGTCATGTCGCTTGTTCTTCATCCACTGCCTGAATATCCATTTATTTCAAAATTAACGCTTGATTATCACCTCGGGCCAAAGGGACTCACCACAACTGCAACGGTGCAAAACCTTGATGAAGTTCCAATCCCATTCGGACTCGGTTATCACCCATACTTTGCGGTCACGACACCAACCATTGAGGGTGCAGAACTAACAGTTCCTGCCAATGCGTACGTTGCGGTGAATGATCGCAAGCTACCTACCGGAGAAATTCTTCCCGTAGCTGGAAACAACTACGACTTTCGAACAACAAAGTCCATAAACGGACACAACCTTGACGTTACCTACGCCGAACTTAACCGTGATGACACTGGCATGTGCACTGTCTCGCTGAAGGACTCCAAGGGATCGAACATTGATGTATCAATGGACCGCAACTTTCCTTACCTGCAGATCTTCACTGGTGACAGCTTGCCTGCGGGAAGACGTCGCACATCAGTTGCCATTGAGCCAATGACGTGTCCTCCTGATGCCCTTAGAAGTGGGAAGGACTTGATCATTCTTGAACCGGGTCAGCGTTGGACTGGTTCCTACAGGATTGCTCGGACTTCATAATGAGTCGCGTTGTATTTGTCACTGGATCAACTAGCGGCATTGGAGAAGAAACAGCACTTCGTTTCGCAGCGCTAGGTGACCACGTAATTTTCAACTCAGTTCGAAGTGTTGAAGCGGGTGAAGCACTGAGCGCCAAGACGCCAGGGTCTTTTTACATTCAAGGTGACATCTCTAATGATGCTGACTGCGAACGCATGATTGAAATGGTGCTCGAGCGATACGGACGACTTGATGTTCTGGTGAACAACGCTGGAGCAACCAAAGTTATTGCTCACGCTGACATCAATGCAGCAACGCTCGATGTGTGGAGAGACATCTTTGAAGTGAATGTCTTTGGAACATGGAACATCTCAGTTCGTGCAATGCCAGCGCTTAAAGAAGCAAAGGGATCAATTGTGAACGTCTCGTCAATAGCTGGCGTTCGACAAACTGGTTCTTCAATTCCGTACGCGGCGTCAAAAGCAGCCCTCAACCACATGACCGCGCTGCTCGCCAAGGTTGTTGGGCCTGAAGTGCGAGTGAACGCTGTGGCTCCAGGTCTTATAGATACGCCCTGGACGGCTGACTGGGACGCAATTAGGGGCGTTGTGAGCGCCATGGCACCACTCAAGCGAAGCGGAACACCAGGCGACGTTGCTGACGTGATCTTGTCTCTCGCGAGCACACCGTACGTAACGGGGCAAGTTCTCGTTGTTGACGGTGGCCTCGGCCTTATGGCCTAGGCGGCTCATACGGCGGAACAAAAATCCGCAAGCACCGACTTAGAAACATTGTTATAGGTCTGATGAAGTATTTATTGAGTGAGACTCGCCTTGGTACACCAAGCAGATCACGCGCCCATGGCTCCATGAGTGCGTACGAGCTCTGAACAAAGAACCAGAAGACAAGCTTCTTGGATCGCTCTTTGATTATTTCGTGAGCAACAAAGTCTCTCGCAACTTCACCTTCGGGGATGAGTCGAAGTTCCGGACGAAAGCGACTCAGTTCACCTTGAAGTTCCTGGTAGGTCTTTGGGGGATTTGGAATTCCTAAGTCAAGTGCGAGTTGGGACATTTCGAGCACGTAGGTGTCACGGTCTTGATCGGAGATGTGCTTTCTGCCGAACTTTAAGTAGCCTTCAAGAAACATTGAGATCTCTGCGCAGTGCACCCAGAGCAGAAGGTGGGGGTCATTGGCGTAATACTCAGTGCCGTCATCTGCAGTTCCGCGCACCGCTTCGTGAACAGCGAGCACTCGCTCAATTGACGAATAGGCAAGATCTTTTGGACCATAGGTAGTGAAACCTAAAAAGTTTGCCGTTTGGAGCATTCGCCCTAAAGGATCATTTTGATACCTCGAGTGTTGAGCAACGCCAGCCATGGCGTAGGGGTGCAGCGTTTGAAAGAAGAGACTTGCAATGCCGCCTACGAGCATTGATGCAAGGTCGCCGTGTACCAGCCTGGCAACACTTGTAGTTGCCATGTAGGAGATCTCGGGGTCATCACAAATTGGAATCGGGTCTTGTGTGAGGCCAATGGTGTTTCGAATGGCAACGTTGAAGCGCTCTTTAAAGCCCTTGGGGAGTCTGACGTCGGTAGTTGCCACCTCAACAGACTAAAGATTTCTCTTTTATTTCGTTCCGGGACATGAGACACTAGATACATGGCGTCAGTTAAACCCCAGCGAGTAGAAACCACCAGTTCTCAGGTGCTCACTGATGATTCTGTTTCGACGATGCGACCTTGGAACGTACTGGTGTGGGACGACCCGGTGACTCCCATGAAAGTCGTGGAAGTTATCTTTAAGCGAATTTTTGGCTACCCCAACGCCAAGTGCACTCAGTTGATGCTGACTGTGCACAATGAAGGCAAAGCGGTTGTTTGGTCTGGGCAAAAAGACATCGCCGAAAGCTACTGCGTGAAATTACAAGTTGCAGGTCTTCAGTCGACAATCGAGCAACCATGAGCAAGAACAAGATGTTCATTAAGCGCCGTGACGGTCGAATTGAAGTTCGCCTTAATGATGCTGGGCGAGCCATTGTTTATGAAGCGTTTGGTCACGTTGTTGCAGCCGAGCGCGACCCTGAACACGACTGGCACCGCAGACTGAATGCCCCAATTGATCCTTCGAGTGACGATGACAATCCACTCGCAATGTTGACTCGACAAAGTCAGATCTCTACGAACGCTGAACTCGCGTACATGACCCGTAACGAAGAGTTCATTAATGAACAAGAAGCGTGGGCGTGGCTCACCACTATGCAGATTGCTCTGCGTGAGACGGCTGCCTCAAATGGAATTTTGAGTGATGAGAAATGGGAAAGTGCTGAAGATGTACTTCGTAACCAAATTCAAACACTGCAAGCATTTCTCTTTGAACTAGCTGAGTGTTTCTAAAGCAAAACTCCCCGAGTTTCCTCGGGGAGTTTTCAGTGCGCCGGCCGGGACTTGAACCCGGAACCTGTTGATTAAGAGTCAAATGCTCTGCCAATTGAGCTACCGGCGCGTGACGAGTCTATACCGCCACGCGCT
>CAIKFN010000082.1 GCA_903826715.1 uncultured Actinomycetes bacterium | reverse complement strand
TGTGGCTACGGCCTGGTCGAAGGATCCTTTGATGGACTCGAATCTTTCCGTGCAATCAAAGCCGGCGTCGTCGAAACCGACCCCGCAACTCCAGTCGAAAAGCGCCTTAGTCAACTTCTCGTAGAGCTACGAGACCTCATGAATGAAACAAAGCCTGATGCCGTTGTTGTTGAACGTGTTTTTTATCAGCGAAACGCGAAAACCGCGATTCCCGTGGCGCAGGCGAGTGGCGTAGCGGTTGCGCTCGCTGGTGCGATTGACATTCCAGTTCGACAGTTCACCGCACAAGAAGTAAAACTAGCTGTAACTGGTTATGGCGCTGCAGGAAAACTTCAGGTTCAAGAAATGGTAGCGAAACTTTGCGGTCTTGCAGAAATCCCAAAGCCCGCTGACGCAGCTGATGCACTTGCGCTCGCAATTACGTACTTCATGATTGTTCGAACGGAACAGCGCTACTTGAATGTGAGCAATTCATGATTGGTTGGCTGTCTGGTCACGTTCTGCATCATCAGAACAACGGAACCATTGTTCTTGACGTTCATGGCGTTGGTTACAAGGTTCATGTTGCAGTTGGCGAAGACTTTGTCGTTGGCCAATCTCTCGAACTGTTTATTTATACCGTCGTGAGAGATGACGCGATCATTCTGTATGGATTCAAATCATTCTCTGACCGTGAATTCTTTGAGTTGCTACTGGTGACGCCTGGAGTAGGTCCGTCAACGGCGCTTGCTGCACTGAGGACTATGAATACTGATGATATTGCTGGCGCAATAGAAGCAGGTGACACAAAGCGCATTTCTCAAATTCCAGGCATTGGTCCAAAGACTGCCAGCCGGATTGTTTTAGAGCTGAAGGGGAAAGTCTTTTCCACCTCGAATTACGAACCAGCCGCAAACCTCTCTGCAAAAACAACAGCCATTGAAGATGCACTTCGTGGACTTGGCTACAACCCACAAGAAATTCGACTTGCACTCGAAGGTGTTGATTTACCTGATGATGAAGCAACCGCACTTCGAGAAGCGTTGCAGTTATTGAGGCGTAAATGAGCCGTCGAGACATTGATCTAACTCAGATTGAACAAAGTGTCGTGGCTCCAGTAGCCAGCACTCAAGAGCGCCAGGTTGAAGTATCGCTTCGACCGTTAACGCTTAAAGAGTTTGTTGGACAAGGTGAACTCGTTAAACATTTGGAGATTGTTTTAGGTTCTGCGAAGTCACGTGGGCAGACGGTAGATCATTTGCTCTTTGCTGGACCTCCTGGTCTTGGTAAAACTTCACTTGCGAGCATTGTCGCAAGTGAGATGGGATCGGGGCTTCGTATAACTTCTGGCCCAGTACTTGCACGCCCCGGAGACATTGCTGCGTTACTTACAGATCTGCAAGATGGAGATGTTTTATTCATCGACGAGATTCACCGCTTGTCACGTTCTGTTGAAGAAGTTCTATATCCAGCCATGGAAGATCATCGACTTGACGTCATGATTGGCAGAGGGCCCTCTGCCCGTTCTATTCGCCTCGATCTCCCTAACTTCACGCTGGTGGGCGCAACAACAAGAACTGGACTTGTGGCAGCTCCTCTTAGAGATCGATTCGGTTTCATTGGACAACTTGATCTCTATGACGCAAGAGAACTCACCGTGATTGTTGAACGATCTGCAAAGTTGTTAGATGTAGTTCTTTCAGGTGATGCTGCAGCAACAATTGCGCAACGCAGCAGGGGAACACCACGAATTGCTAATCGACTGCTTCGCCGTGTTCGTGACTTCGCAGCAGTAAAGAATCACAAAGTGGTTACTACTGAAATCGCTGTAGATGCTCTTGATCTTTTTGGTGTTGATGTGTTCGGGCTTGACAAAATTGACCGAAGAATTCTCGGGCTCCTTTGTGACCAGTTCTCAAGTCAGCCCGTAGGCCTCACCACACTTGCTCACGCTTGTGGTGAAGAACCAACGACTATCGAGGATGCCTACGAGCCCTATTTGCTACGTGAAGGCCTTTTAATTCGAACCCCTCGGGGCCGTGTTGCCACTGAGCGGGCATTCAATCACCTTGGAATAAAGCCTCGTGGCGGGGGATTGGTTTAGGTTGAGCCTGTTTAGCGACTAGGGTTTCTTTGTCTATTGACGGAGGAAATTCAAATGCTCGCAGCATCATCATCAGGTAGTTCATCCATTCTGATTATTTACGTAGTGGTTTTTGGAGGTATCTACTTCTTCTACCTACGTCCACGTCGCAAAAAGCAGGCTGCAGCCCGTACTGAGGCTCGAAAGACTGAGATCGGCGTTCGTTACCAAACGATTGGCGGTTTTGTTGGCACCGTCGTAAAGACTACTGACGAATTTGTGACCCTTCGCAGCTCCAGCGGAACTGAGCTTGACTTCATCCCAACTGCAATTGCCCGTCGCTTCGACCCAGCACCAGTTGTTGAATCCTCTGACGACAAGACAGAAGGCGACAAGTAGTAATGGCTTCACAAGTTGGTTCCAAGAGGTCAATGATTGTCAGCCTTACTCTTGCGATCGTTATTTCGCTTGGTTCGTTGATTGCAACGCTGAGTCTCGGCTGGGGTCCAAAGCTCGGACTCGACCTTGCCGGTGGGCTTTCTGTTGTCTATAAACCTGCGACACCTGCTTCTAAAACGGACATGCAAGAAGTTGTAACTGTTCTTTCAAACCGTGTGAACGGTCTTGGTGTATCCGGTGCCACAGTAAATCTTCAAGGGACCAACGTTGTTGTCAGCATTCCAGGTGTGACAGACGCTCGTTCGGTACTCGCAGCAGTTGGACAAACAGCTCAGTTGTTGTTCCGTCCCGTTCTTGCATCTGTTGGAACTGCTAGCAAGCTTGTTGACATTGGAACACAACAGATTCCGAGCCCCACCGGGAAGTATCTCATGAGCGCGGCAAATCTAAACGTTCAACAAGCATCGAATACTGCAGCTGGGTTCACCGAAAATACTCCACCACCAGATCCGATGTACGCAAAAGTTGCGAACACTAAGCCTGCGAATGACATTGCCACGTCGAACGTAATTTTGCCATTGCTTGGTGGCGGTGGAGCGCGCTACTTGCTTGGTCCTTCTCAACTCACAGGAACTTCAATCGCGAAAGCGTTTGCACAGCAGGATCAAGCTGGTGCATGGGTAGTTAGTTACACACTTACATCTGCGGGTTCACCGCAGTGGGATCAGGTTGCACAGCAGAACTTTCACCAACTTGTTGCTATTGAACTTGATGGTGTGATCCAATCCGCTCCGATCATTCAGCCAACGCAGACTTCGTTCTCAAGCTTTGGCGGTTCGGGACAGATTTCTGGTTCATTCACTCAGGCAACTGCAAAGAACCTGGCACTCGCCATGACCTTCGGTGCTCTGCCAGTTCGACTTGTTCCACTTTCAACTCAGACAGTTTCGCCAACACTTGGTCACAATGCACTAGTTGCTGGACTCGGCGCTGGTCTTGTTGGACTTGCACTGGTTCTTCTCTACACAATTCTTTATTACCGCGCACTTGGTCTTGTGATCATTCTCGGACTTGGAATTACTGCGGCACTTTTGTGGGCAATTATCTCAGCACTTGCACACACAGCGTTTGCGCCTAGCTTCAACTTGGCTGGTGTTACCGGATTAATTGTGTCGATTGGTATCACGGTCGACAGTTACATTGTTTATTTCGAGCGATTAAAAGATGAAGCGCGAGCGGGTAGATCTGTTCGAACATCAGTTGACCGTGGATTCAGGTCAGCCTGGAGAACTGTTCTTGCGGCGGACACCGTGAGTCTCCTCGCTGCAGTCTTGTTGTATCTGATTGCAGTTGGTGACGTTCGAGGCTTTGCATTCTTCCTCGGACTTTCAACACTTCTTGACGTCATCATTACGTGGTACTTCACTCGTCCATTAGTTGTGCTGCTTGGTCGTCGTGGATCGAGTAGTACTTCAGCACTTTCAATGGCCGCCGGAATCCAATCTGGAGGTAACGACAATGAGTAACGAAACAAAGTCACCTGGACGCTTTGGACGTTTGTACCGTGGACTTACAACCATTGACTTCGTTGGTCGAAAGAAGCTTTGGTTCACACTTTCAATTGTTGTAATTGTTGTTGGACTTGGTTCACTTGCAGTACGTGGCTTCAACCTTGGTATTGACTTCAAGGGTGGAAGCACTTGGGAGGTTTTAGCGAAGCACTCTTCAGTTGCGCAGATGACTACAGCGGTGCAAAAGGCTGGACTTAACCAACCCGTAGTTCAAAAACTTGGAAGCGAAACGTATCAAGTGTCTGCTGACCTGAATGCATTTGCACAGGACAAACAGGTAACAGTTACCAACAATGTTGCTCAAGCAATGGCTACAACCGCTGGTGTGAACTTCAATCAAGTTTCAACAAGCAGTATTGGACCTACTTGGGGAAGCGGTATTACGAAGCGTGCTCTTGAGGCGTTGATTGTTTTCTTCATTGCGGTAGTTGGATACATCTCTGTTCGATTTGAACCAAAGATGGCGTTCGCTGCGTTCGTTGCAATGGTGCATGACCTTCTGGTAACAGTTGGTGTGTACTCACTATTTGGATTTCAGATCACTCCTGACACTGTTATTGCAATCTTGACGATTCTTGGTTACTCGTTGTACGACACCGTTGTTGTGTTTGACCGGGTACGAGACAACACCTCAGGTGTTCTCAAGTCTGGTGACATGTCGTATGGAGAGATGGTCAACTTGTCAATGAACCAAACATTGGCTCGATCAATCAACACTTCACTTGTGGCGATTCTTCCAGTGCTCTCGGTTCTGGTTGTTGGTGCCTACATTCTCGGTGCAACGACACTTCAGAACTACGGTTTGGCACTTTTCGTTGGTCTACTTAGTGGTGCGTACTCTTCAATCTTTATTGCTAGTCCCTTGCTTGCTCTTATGAAAGAACGCGAGCCACGCTTTAAGGACCTCGCAAATCGTGCTCATGATCGTAAAGAACGTTTGGTTATGACTCCAGCCGCTGCAGCACGTCTCGGTGCAGACGGGGCACAGCGCCAATCACAGTCGAGCTCTGCTCGTTCTGGCATTGCGCCACGTGCAAGAAAGCAAAAGCGTCGTTAAAGCACCGGTAGGCTGGATGTATGGTCAGCCTCTCAACTCGTCCATCAGCTGATACAGAGCTGACGGCCTCAATTGAGCGTCTTATTGGACGTTTTAGCGAACACCACCAAAATGGTGATGTCTCGCTGATTCGTCGTGCCGGACTTGCCGCAATTAATGCGCATGAAGGTCAACTACGTCGCACTGGCGAGCCGTACGTTACGCACCCAATCGCGGTCGCCGAAATCATCGCTGATCTAGGTCTTGACGAGCCGACCATCGCTGCTGCACTGCTACACGACGCCGTTGAGGACACTGTTGTTACGACCAAGTGGCTCTCTAAAGAATTCGGAGAACAAGTTGCATCAATCGTCGATGGAGTTACAAAACTTGATCGACTGGAGTTTGACTCGAAGGAAGCCCAACAGGCAGCGACTATTCGCAAGATGTTTATTGCCATGGCTCAAGACTGGCGTGTACTGGTAATCAAGCTCGCAGACCGATTACACAACATGCGAACGATTTCTGTGATGCCTATGCATCGTCAACAAGCAATTGCTCAAGAGACAATGGATGTGTACGCACCACTTGCACACCGACTCGGAGTGCAGCAAGTTAAATCGCAATTAGAAGACCTCTGTTTCGCAACTCTGCACCCGAAGCGCTACGCAGAAATTGAGCAAATGGTCGCTGCTCGTCAGCCTGAGCGCGAAGCGTACTTATCTGACGTTATGACCGCACTCGGTGACAAGCTCAAAACATTCTCAATTGAAGCTGACGTTCGTGGTCGGCCAAAGCACCTCTGGAGTATTTACGAAAAAATGGTTGTTGGAGGCAAAGAATTCGACGAAATCTTCGACCTCGTAGGAATGCGAATCATTGTTGAAGAAGAGCGTGACTGTTGGGCAGTACTCGGAGCGATTCACTCACTCTGGTCACCTGTGCCTGGCCGTTTCAAGGATTACATCAATTCTCCAAAGTTCAACCTGTATCAGTCACTACACACCACGGTTATTGGACCGAGATCTAAGTCCGTTGAAGTTCAGATTCGTACTTCTGAAATGCACCGACGAGCAGAATTTGGAATTGCTGCTCACTGGGGTTACAAAGAAGGGGCTTCTCAAAAAGAAATTGCCTGGATGCAACGTCTTTCTGACGTCGAAGAAGAAGAGACTGACCCGATTGCGTTCTTAGAGGCGCTCAAACTCGATCTCGAACATGATGAGGTGTACGTCTTCACTCCTAAGGGTCGAGTCATTGCGCTTGTGGAAGGTGCGACTCCAGTTGACTTTGCATATGCGGTTCACACAGAAGTTGGCCACAAGTGTGTGGGTGCAAAAGTAAATGGCCGACTAGTTCCACTCGACACGACTCTTCGCTCTGCTGATGTCATTGAAATCGTTACGAGCAAGCAAGACGGCTCTGGTCCATCTAGAGACTGGCTCAACATTGCAAAGTCGTCGAGAGCAAAATCAAAGATTCGCCAGTGGTTCCAGCGTGAACGCAGAGAAGACGCCATTGAAGGTGGAAGGGAAGAACTCACTAAGGCGCTTCGCCGCGAAGGACTTCCAATCGCTACGACCTTGTCGTCAAAGGCTCTCGATTCCGTAGTTAACGCACTAAATCTTGAAGATCAAGATGCACTGATGATGGCAATCGATAGTGGCCAAATTTCGGGGCTCGCAGTGGTTCAGAGGCTTTCGCGAGAACTACAAGGTGGTGAAGGCGAGCAACTTCCAACAACAGTTTCGCGTATTCCAAAGACTGGTCGAACAAACCGTCGAGGTGCAGGTGTCTACGTTGAAGGTCTTGATGACGTAATGATTCACCTCGCAAGGTGTTGTTCTCCGGTCCCTGGGGACCAGATCATGGGATTCATTACCCAAGGCCGCGGGGTTTCTGTACATCGCAGTGACTGCTCAAACGCAGTTGCATTAGCGCAGCGACTTGGTGAGAGAATTATTGAAGTTGAGTGGGACGGGTCAACTGGCGGACACTTTAGAGCAGTTCTTGAAATCATGGCCTTTGACCGCACGCGTTTGTTACTTGACGTCTCAAGCGTTATTGCTGAATATCAGCTGAGCATTATTTCTAGTAGTTCAAGTACGTCAGGTTCTCGAATTGTTCGAATTGTTTTTGACGTTGAGCTCGCAGATCCAACACACCTAAGTAGTCTTCTTGCAGCACTTAAAAACGTCGATGGCGTTTTTGATGCATTCCGTCAACTACCAGGTCAGAACAAAAACTCATGAGCGAATTCCAAGCACCCATAGGGACACACGATGTTATTGGTCCTGAGTCGTATGAATGGGAAGGTCTTATTGGAACTTTTGCTGAGTTTGCTCATCGCTTCGGGTTTTCATTAGTCATCTCACCAATGTTTGAAGACATTGGTGTATTCAATCGTGGCATTGGTGAAAACAGTGATGTTGCAAAAAAGGAGATGTACGTCTTCACTGACCGTGGAGATCGCACGTATGCACTTCGACCTGAGGGAACTGCTTCTGTTGTTCGTGCATTCGTTCAGCACAATCCAACAACCCCTTGGAAGGCGTGGTACGCAACACCAGCTTTTCGCTACGAGCGACCACAAGCTGGAAGGTATCGTCAACACCACCAAGTTGGTGTTGAAGTCCTTGGATCTGATGACCCCGCAGTTGACGTCGAAGTTATTTCGTTGGCGTGGCGATTCTACGAAGCAATTGGTCTGAAGCGAATTCGCCTTTTGATTAATTCAATGGGTCACGACGAATGTCGCGGTAAATATGTTGAGTTACTTAAGGCTCACCTGAAGTCGAATGCATCATCACTTTGTGAAGAACACCAAAAAGTCTGGGAGCAGAATCCGCTTCGAGTCCTTGACTGCAAGAAGGCTCCATGTATTGAAGTAACGGGCAAGGGCCCAATGTTGCCTGATCATGTTTGTGCTGACTGCAGTAATCACTTCGAAAAAGTTGTTGCTGGTCTTACGTCTCTTGGAATTTCGCCAGAGCTGAATCCACGATTAGTGCGCGGATTCGACTACTACACCAGAACAACGTTTGAATTCGTTGCTGATTCACTTGATGGTGCACAAAATGCCATTGGTGGGGGAGGGCGCTACGACAAGCTCGCCGAAGAGCTCGGTGGAAAGCCAACGAGCGGCATTGGATTCGGGTCTGGTATTGAACGACTACTTCTAACAAGACAAGCTGAAGGCGTTTCGTCTGCTCTCGTTGATCGCTCGGTTGATGTGTTTGTGATTGACACCACAGATGATGACCTTGCTACATCGCTCTGTGATGAACTTCGCCGACACGGACTCAGCGTTGAGCGTGCATTTGACGGACGCTCAATGAAGTCTCAGATGAAACTCGCCGATAAATCAGGAGCGCGCTTCGCACTGCTTATTGGTCCCCAAGAACAGGCCGCTGGTCAGGTTACGATTAGAGACCTACGTAGCGCGGATCACGAGCAGGCACAAAGCCAGGTTTCTCGTGATGAGGTGACTGCAGCGATTTTCAATCTAATAACGAAGTGAAGTGACAATGTCAAAGAATTATGAAGCCACCAGCATGCGCGACATGCTTTGCGGATCAGTTAACGCTGCCCACATTGGACAGAAACTGAGCGTATGTGGCTGGG
>CAIKFN010000081.1 GCA_903826715.1 uncultured Actinomycetes bacterium | reverse complement strand
GACCTCGGCAACACTTGCGTTCGATGCAACCGGTGGTGGATCGCTAGGAAGCCAAATCTTGACGGGTATTGAAATAGCCGCCAACAAGAACGCTACGGAATACAGCCGCTACGGATCAACTACCTACAAGCAGCTCTACATTTACGGTGGACTTGACCGTAGTGAAACAGTTCTAACTCGTAACTTTGGGTACTCATGGGGTGTTGGTGGTTGGTTACTCACGCCATTCCTCGGAAAGATTGGTCTAGAGGGGCTTATTCGACTTCGACAACGTGTTGCAGATGGCATCACCACAACATTTGCGAGTCATTACACCCAGGAAATCTCGCTACGTGAGGCACTTAAGCCTGAGATCATGCAGCAATACGCCCTGCAAGCAACTGGTGAGAAGTACCTCATAAATCCTCAGGCATAACGCTCTTACCTACACGCACACACGGGTTACAATTCAAAAAACACCTAGGGGGACCAATGGCTGATTTCATGAATGACCGAAGAATCGATCCAAGAGTCAAAGCGATACTCGCAATGTTGCCAGATCTCTCAGAAGGTGATGTTTCTAGTAGGCAAGAAATGCTTGATGAAGCATCACAGGAAAGTGCGATCGCTCAAGTTGCTGCAATGAAGGCAGTAACTGACTTCATTGATAACGAAGAACTCGCTCCTTCAAAAGGGCTAACAATTACCGAGAAGGACATTATTTCTGACCCGGACGGCAACACCATCAAACTACGTATCATTAGACCTGATACGAAAGAAAAACTTGCCTGCATTTATTACATCCATGGCGGTGGAATGGCGTCTCTGTCAGCATTCGACGGCAATTACAGAGCATGGGGAAAGATAATTGCTGCAAAGAATGTTGCCGTTGTCATGGTTGAATTTAGAAACTCAATTGTTCCTTCTGAAGTTAAAGACATAGCTGCATTTCCTGGTGGGCTAAATGACTGTATCTCTGGGTTTAAGTGGACAATTGCTAATGCAGATTCACTGAACATAGATGCAAAGAAAATAACAATTGCGGGTGAGAGCGGAGGCGGAAACTTAACTCTTGCAACCGCGCTTGCGCTGAAGAAAGAGGGCAACCTCGGACTTGTAAAGGGTCTCTACGCACTTTGTCCCTACATCGTTGGCAAGTACCCAGATGCACGTTTTCCATCGACTGTTGAGAACAATGGAATCTTCATTGACATTCACAACAATCGTGGAATTCACAGTTATGGGGTTGAAGAGTTCAGCTCGAGGAATCCAATTGCATGGCCAGCATTCGCAACGGTTGAAGATCTAACAGGATTTCCACCAACAGTTATCAGTGTCAATGAATGCGATCCACTTCGTGATGAAGGGGTTGAGTTTTATCGACTCCTGCTTGAAGCTGGCGTTCAAGCACGCGGGCGAATGATTCTAGGCACAATGCACGGCACAGAGATTCTTCCAATTGCTTGCCCCGACATTTCCCATGACACAGCTCGCCACATGGCGGATTTCGCTAACTCTTAGCTTTCCGGTTTGAAAGAGATGGTCGAACTCTCTGGATTTTTAAAATCTAGATTGACGACAAAGGATTCATCCTCAAGCTTTTTCTCTTTGTTTTCTACAACGATCTGAACTTGAGAATCATTT
>CAIKFN010000080.1 GCA_903826715.1 uncultured Actinomycetes bacterium | reverse complement strand
GCAGAACAACGGACAAGCATGCATCGCAGCTAAGCGTTTCATAGTTGTTAAGGACCGTGCCGAAGAGTTCACCACAAAGTTCTCTGAAGCCATGAAGGCAGTGCCTGTTGGATCACCTATGGAGCCAACTACCGTTCTCGGACCACTCGTAAATAAGTCTCAGTACGAACTGATTACTGCTCAGGTTGCAGACTCAATTTCAAAGGGTGCAGTAGTGCACGCTGGTGGCGCACCACTAGAGGGCAAGGGCTACTTCTATCCAGCAACAGTGCTTTCGAGTGTTCCAAGTACGTCACGTGCTGGATGCGAAGAGCTCTTTGGTCCAGTTGCGGTTGTGCATGTTGTTGAGGACCTTGCAGCAGCAATTGAACTCGCAAACGCCACGCCGTGGGGGCTTGGCGCAATGATTTACGCCACTGACGAAAAGGAAATCCACCAAGCAATCATTGGTATTGATGCAGGCATGGTGTTTGCCAACGCGAACGTTGCATCTATGCCTGAGCTGCCTTTTGGTGGTACTAAAAGTTCAGGTTTCGGTCGCGAATTAGGTGCGAATGGTATTCGTGAATTCATGAATGCCAAGACGTTCTACGTGGCATGACGCAACTGTATTTCGATCACGCGGCTTCCGCGCCTAGACGTGACGAAGTTGTTGCTGCAATGGAGCAGTGGCAGCACGGTGTAGTCGGTAATCCATCAGGCGCGCACCGAGCTGCACGTGAAGCACGAAAAGCAGTTGAAGATGCCCGTGACGAAGTTGCGGCGTTCTTAGGCGCAAAGCCCGGGAACGTAATCTTCACTGGTGGGGGCACTGAAGCGTGTCACCTTGCGGTAGCTGGTGTTGTTAATAAACACCGTCGGAACAATCCAACGACGTCTGTCGTGGTTTCAAAAATCGAGCACCATGCAGTTCTTGACTGCGTGGAAATGCTTGAGCGTGACTACGACAACGTGAGCGTTCGTTATGTTGACGTTGACGCTGAAGGCGTGCTCGACATTTCTTCACTTGAGTCGCAACTTTCTGATGACACTGCACTCGTGAGTGTGATGTCAGCAAACAATGAGACAGGTGTTATTCAGCCAATTGGTGCAGTAGCTAGTGCAGTCGGTGGCAGAAGTGTTACTCACACCGACGCAGTTGGGGCAGCTCCATTCATTGATCTTGTGGAGTTCACTAAAGACATTGACATGATTTCAATTTGTTCACACAAGATTGGTGGTCCAGTGAATTCTGGTGCCCTCATTCTTCGCAGCGACATTTCATTCGACGCAGTGGTTCCTGGTGGTGGCCAAGAAAAAGGTCATCGCGGTGGCACCGTTGATGTCGCAGCAGCTGTTGGTCTGGCGGCTGCAGTGAAGGCAACCATGAAAGATCACGAACAAACAGTTAAGCGCGCCACTGCATACCAAGATCAAATCATTGCTGCAGCGATGCAAATGAAAAATTGTGAAGTTACTTCGCTAAACGCTGCTCGACTTCCTGGAACCGTACATCTCACGTTTGATGGCATTGCGAGTGATGAACTTTTGTTTTTACTCGACCAAGAGGGAGTCTGCGCCAGTGCGGCAGCAAGTTGCTCAAGTGGAGCAGCGGAACCGAGTCACGTTCTCTCCGCTATGGGAATCGCGCTCACTAAGGCCAGGGGATCGCTTCGGCTTTCATTCGGCGGAGAGACAAAACCAGACGAAGTTAATGCCCTTATTGAGATTCTGGGCAAAGTAGTCAGTCGCCTACAGGCTTAAGTCTCAGTGACACTGGGGACTGGCAGAATAGAACAGTGAAAGTTCTTGTAGCGATGAGTGGCGGCGTTGATTCGT
>CAIKFN010000079.1 GCA_903826715.1 uncultured Actinomycetes bacterium | reverse complement strand
CAATCGCCACCCTGGGCGAGGTCGCCTCGAGAGCCAAGGCGTCGGGTCACAAAATCCTCTCTGTTGGCATAACTAACCAACGTGAAACAACTGTCGCGTTCGACCGAGCAAACGGCGAAATTCTTCATCGCGCGCTTGTCTGGCAAGACAAGCGCACCGCTTCACTCTGTACTGAGATGACTGAAGCAGGTCACAGCGACGTTGTTCGAAAAACAACTGGACTTGTTCTTGATTCATATTTCTCTGCCACAAAAATGAAATGGTTGATTGATACCGGATCACTCAGAACTGCATCATCGCCAGCACTGTGCACAATCGACACGTGGCTTCTTTGGAAGTTATGCGGCACGTACGTAACAGAACCATCAAATGCGTCGAGAACATTGCTCATGGACCTCGAAACGCTCGACTGGTCTGATGAGATGCTGCATCTTTTCTCAGTCCCCCGAGATGTACTTCCCACTATCCAGCCGTCGCGCTCGAACTTCGGCGAGATACTGAGCTCAGTCGTTCCAGAACTCGCTGGCGTCAGCGTTACTGGGGTACTCGGTGACCAACAAGCGGCACTCTTTGGACAGGCGTGTTTCGCTCCGGGAATGGTGAAGGCGACCTACGGGACTGGTGCATTTATCTTGGCTAATGCCGGGACAAAAATCCCAGGAGTATTTGACGGACTCATCACCACAGTCGCCTGGAACCTCGCAGAGTTCGGGGCAACCGCCTACGCCGTTGAAGGCTCCGCATTTGTTGCTGGAGCCGCGGTGCAGTGGCTGCGTGACGAAATGAATTTCATTTCAGCTGCGAGTGAGCTCGAAGCACTCGCACTCAGTGTTCCTGACAGCGCTGGTGTTCAGTTCATCCCCGCATTCAATGGACTCGGTTCTCCCTACTGGCGAGGTGACGTTCGAGGATCAATCTCAGGTCTCAGCCAAGCAGTAACAAAAGGAAACATTGCACGCGCTCTCGTTGAAGCTCTCGCCTTCCAGGTAAGGGCAATGACTGATTCATTTAGTGCGAACGGACTTGGCGTTAAAGAGCTGCGCTGCGACGGAGGAGCTGCTGCAATGGACCTACTTATGCAGCTCCAAGCCACGCATTCAAAATCACCAGTACTCAGGAGCAAGTCACTCGAAGCCACTGCACGAGGAGCAGCAACTATTGCTGGACTTGGAACAATGTGGAAGTCGCTTGATGAACTCTCAAACTTGTGGGAGCCAGATAAGCGCTTTGAACCAGAGGACCCCGTATTTTCAGACCCTGCATACGCTGCGTGGAGTCGAGTACTGGAGCGCTCGTAAGAGGTATAGGTTTTAAAAATACATAGGGGGAAATTATGGAAACGTACGAATCGAAAGTTGTTGCTGAGGGACTCGGTTTTGGTGAAGGACCGCGATGGCGTGAAGGAAGGCTCTGGTTCTCAGACTTTTACCGACGAGCAATATTTAGCGTTGATGCGAACTGCGCAGACGAACGACTCGAACTAAGTGTGCCAACACAACCATCTGGGCTTGGATGGCTTCCAAACGGAGACCTGCTCTTTGTTTCGATGACCGACCAAAAAGTAATGAGGCATTCGGCTTCTCAAACAAGTGTGTTCGCCGACATCAGTGAGCACTGCAACTTCTGGGCGAATGACATGCTCGTGACGAAAGCTGGATACAGCTATGTGGGGAACTTCGGTTTTGATCTCGACACGCTCTTAATGCAAGTAGGTGTTGATGGTTTATTGAATAATCCACCACCCTCAACAAACTTGGTAGTCCTTGATCCAGATGGGAACATCATTCAGGTTGTTCCTGACATGCACTTTCCAAATGGAACTGTCATCAGCCAAGATCAGAAGACTCTCATTGTTGGCGAAACCCTCGGCTTCTCTTATGCAGCTTTTGACATTGCGAGTGATGGGACGCTCTCTAACCGTCGAGTGTGGGCTCCGACTGGTTTTGCACTACCTGACGGAAACTGCATTGATCAAGAAGGGCAGATTTGGTTTGCTAATCCAATGCATGGAGCCAATGAAGTGCTCAGGGTCAGTGAAGGTGGCGAAATTACTGCACGAGTTGCAACAACCCAGGGTGCATTTGCCTGTGCACTTGGTGGCCCAAATCTCACAACTCTTTACGTGCTGACGTGTCTCTCGAGCGACCGTTTCGTAATTGATGGGAAGACACTCGGAAAAATTGAAACTGTTGAAGTACCAGTTCCAGGATTTAGTTACTAACCAAGCTTTGGTAATGCTTTTTTGAGATTACGAATTGCTTGTTGTGTGCGAAGTTCATTCTCAATAAGTGCAAAGCGCACGTGACCATCGCCGCCATCGCCGAATCCAACACCAGGACTCGTCGCAACGTCAGCTTCTGCAATCAGATACTTCGCGAAATCAAGTGATGAGTGGTCACGGTACTGCTCTGGAATACGTGCCCAGATAAACATTGAACCCTTAGGCGCTGGAACTTCCCAGCCAATACGGTTCAGTCCATCAATGAGAGTGTCACGGCGTGCTTGGTAGATGACTTGCAACTCGTCTGGGTACGACTGTGCTTCGTTCATGGCGACAATCGCTGCAATCTGCACTGGCTGAAAGGTTCCGTAGTCGAGGTAACTCTTTAGTTTCGTAAGCGCAGCAACTATTTCTTTATTACCAACCATGAATCCAACGCGCCAGCCAGCCATTGAGAATGACTTGGTGAGGGTGTACAGCTCAACACAGCATTCCTTTGCGCGTGGTACTTGCAGAATTGATGGTGGTTTGTAGCCATCGAAACCAAGATCGGCGTAGGCGAAGTCGTGACAGATGATGACGTCGTGCTCGAGTGCAAAATTAACAAGTCGCTCCATGAACGCTAAGTCCACGCACGCACTCGTTGGGTTGTGTGGGAACGAACAAATAATTACTCGTGGCTTGACTGTT
>CAIKFN010000078.1 GCA_903826715.1 uncultured Actinomycetes bacterium | reverse complement strand
GCCAATTGGCGAGCACGCTTTTCAGCGAGCAACGCATCAACGTACGTATCGAGGTTCCCAGCAAGTACGTCATCAAGGGCGTACGTGGTGAGGTTGATTCGGTGGTCAGTGACTCGATTTTCTTTGAAGTTATAGGTGCGAATCTTCTCACCTCTAGAGCCAGTTCCAATTTGGCCACGCTTTAGCAAACTGAGTTCATCGGCCTGCGCATCTTGTGCGGCCTTTAGGAGTCTGGATCGAAGGACAATGAGTGCCTTGGCGCGATTTTGGATTTGACTCTTTTCGTCCTGCATTGCAACAACAATGCCGGTGGGAATGTGAGTAATGCGAACTGCTGAGTCAGTGGTGTTAACGCTCTGCCCACCAGGACCAGATGAACGATAGACATCAATCTTTAGTTCTGCTGGATTTAGCGCAACGTCAACTTCTTCGGCTTCAGGAAGGATTGAAACTGTGGCAGATGACGTGTGGACGCGACCCTTCGCTTCAGTAACTGGAACACGCTGCACACGATGAACACCTGCTTCGTGTTCAAGTCTCGCCCAAGCGTCATCGCCCTTAACCAAGAAGGTTGCTTCATCAAGCCCACCTTGCTCGGATTCACGAAGTTCAATAACGTCGAGCTTCCATCCACGAATCGCGACGTAGCGGCGGTACATGTCAGCAAGGTCGCCAGCAAAAAGGTTTGCCTCTTCCCCACCTTCGGCACCACGGATTTCAATAATCACGTTTCTACCCTCGTTAGGGTCACGTGGTAGTAGCAATGTTTCGAGTGTTGATTCCAGCAGAGGAATTTTTGCTTCCGCGTTGTTCATTTCCTCGCGCCATTGTTCACGGTCATCACCAGATGAATCATTAAACATTTCTTTGGCAGTGGCGTAGTCCTCTTGAACGGCTTTTAGTTCGTTCCAGGCGACATTAATTTCGCTGAGTTCTTTGTGACGACGTGAAAGATCACGAAGTCGAGTTAGATCACTAGCAACGTCAGGTTCAGCGAGAGAAGTTTCGACAATGCGAAGTTCGTCCTGAAGGGCGTTAAGTGTGTCGTCTACAGAGCGCACGAAGGTTGCGAGCTCTAGGCCTTAAGCCTTAGGAGCGCGCGCCTTGGTGGTCTTTTGCGCGTAACGGCGCTCGAAACGCTCAACACGTCCACCAGTGTCAACAAGCTTCTGCTTACCGGTGAAGAATGGGTGACACTCGTTGCAGAGTTCAACCGTCATCACAGACTTTGTCGACTGAGTCACGAACGTGTTTCCACACGAGCAGGTAACAGTCGCGTCTGCGTAGTTTGGGTGAATATCTGGCTTCATTAGTGCTCCTTGTTGCGAAGTAAGAGTTTACAGGAAATTACGAGGTGGGTGCCGGGCCCTTGGCAATCTCGGCCAAGAACTCGTCATTACTGCGGGTTGACTTCAATTTGTCAATAAGGAGCTCAAGCCCAGCCGCGTCGCGACCTTCAGCTGCAAGGCCGTTCAGCACACGGCGTAGTTTCCACACCTGAGGCAGAACATCACGGTCAAAGAGGAGTTCTTCGTGGCGAGTTGACGATCCGTTGACGTCAATAGCTGGGAACAAGCGGCGCTCAGCAAGACGACGGTCAAGCTTGAGTTCCATGTTTCCAGTTCCCTTGAATTCTTCGAAGATAACTTCGTCCATCTTTGAGCCAGTTTCTACAAGTGCACTCGCAAGAATGGTGAGCGAACCACCTTCTTCAATGTTTCGAGCAGAACCGAAGAACTTCTTTGGTGGATAGAGCGCACCAGAGTCAACTCCACCAGACATGATTCGTCCAGTTGCAGGAGCTGCAAGGTTGTACGCACGAGCAAGACGTGTAATACCGTCAAGGATGATTACTACGTCACGGCCAATTTCTACAAGACGCTTCGCACGCTCAATGCAGAGTTCTGCAATGTGCGTGTGCTCTTCAGCAGGTCGGTCAAACGTTGACGCAATAACTTCACCCTTCACACTGCGGCGCATGTCAGTTACTTCTTCAGGTCGCTCGTCAACGAGTAGCACCATGAGGTGAACATCAGGGTTGTTCTCTTCGATTGAGTGTGCAATTTGCTTCATGATTGTTGTCTTACCGGCCTTAGGCGGTGAAACAATAAGTCCACGCTGACCCTTACCAATTGGTGCGAGTAGGTCAACAATACGAGGAGTGAGGTCACTCTTTCCTTCAGACGTTTCAAGCTTGAGCTTCTCGTCTGGGAACAGTGGTGTTAAGTCTTCGAACTTTGGACGAAGACGGGCAACTTCTGGGTCGAGTCCTTGTACGAGGTCAACGCGAAGAAGCGCTGGGTACTTTTCGTTTGATGCCGCTGGTCGGTAGCCACCAACAATGGTGTCACCCTTGCGCAAGTGAAAACGACGAACCTGGTTGATTGAGACGTACACGTCATTTGGTGATGGGTGAAAACCCTTCACACGCAAGAAGCCGTAGCCATCGTCACGAAGGTCAAGTAGACCCTGAACTTCTACGAGCTCACCGTCGTATGGCTGATCAGCATTTGGCATTGCTTCGCCACCGAAACGTTCGCGTCCTGCGTTGCTGTTGCCTCGGTCTCCACGGTCATTACGGTTGCGGCGGTTGCGGCGGTTATTTCGTCCACCCTGCTCGTTTCCAAAATCACGAGGCTGGCGCTCACGCTGTTGGTTGTTGTTCTGGCGAGGGGGATTGTTCTGGCGTTCTGGTGCAGGCGAAGGAGTCGACGATGACTCTGTTGAAGGTGCAGAAGCGGGCTTTTCAGTCTTAGCGTCAGCGACAAACTCTCCAAGGAGGTCATCAAAGTCATCAACTGGCGTTGCGACAGTACGACGTGAGCGAACTGCACGGCTCTGGGTATCTGAAGTGTCTGAAGCGCCGGCGTTCATGATGGCGTCAACAATTGCTGCCTTTGAACGGCCCGAAGGCTTTGCTCCAGTTACTTCAGCAATTTTTTGCAGATCTGCGACGCTCTTAGATTCAAGGTCTGAACGATCTGGAGTGGGCTTTGCAGCCATAAGTGTTTCCTTCCTCGCTGTCCGTGAAAAAGAATCCTGGACAGAGAAAAAATAAAGAAGTGCCGTCTTGGAAGATTTTCCGCACGCTGGCAAAAGGCCGGTCGCGGACGACAAGTAAAAGTGTAGCCGGACTTAGCCCCGGTGTAAATGCCTAGGAAATCTTGGAAAGAAGTGCCTTGATGGTGGCGTCAACCACGTCAGGCTCAGCAGTATCCATGGTTGCTGTATCTGGGTCTTTCAGGCCGTTACCCGTAAGCACACAGACAACCGTTGAGCCCTTAGGAACACCGAACTTAATGAGTCCGGCCACTGATGCTGCGGACGCTGGCTCAGTGAAAATTGATTCATAGCGCGCAAGGTAGCGATACGCGTCAAGAATTTCTTCGTCTGTAACAGCACGAATGTCACCGTGCGACTCGGCAATAACTTCAAGTGCTGGGACCCAGCTCGCTGGATTACCAATACGAATAGCCGTAGCGATTGTCTCTGGATTCTCAACTGGGTACCCAAGAACAATTGGCGCTGCACCAGCGGCTTGAAAGCCCCACATCTTTGGCAACGTTGTTATCTTCTTTGCGAAGTGATACTGCGTAAAACCACGCCAGTAGGCCGTGATGTTTCCAGCGTTTCCAACTGGGATGGAAAGAATGTCTGGTGCTTTTCCAAGCACGTCAACAACTTCGAATGCACCGGTCTTTTGTCCTTCAATGCGGTCTGGGTTGATGGAGTTAACAATGGTGATGGGAATGTGCTGGGTCAGCTCGCGAGCCAAGTTAAGTGCTTGGTCGAAGTTCCCACGAATCTGCAAAACCTTCGCGCCGTACACAATTGCTTGTGCGAGCTTTCCACGCGAAATCTTTCCTTCAGGAACAAGTACCACGCAGTCCATGCCAGCTTTTGCGGCGTATGCAGCAGCGGCGGCCGAGGTGTTTCCAGTAGACCCACAGATAACAGTCTTCGCGCCCTTGGCCTTGGCCTGGGTGACAGCGTTGGTCATTCCACGGTCCTTAAAAGAACCAGATGGGTTAAGTCCTTCGAACTTCAGCCAGACATCAGCTTCCAGGCGCTCAGAGAGTCGGTCCGCACGAATAAGCGGTGTGTTGCCTTCTTGGAGTGTGACTACTTCGTTAACGCCTTCGAGGTTGAACCACTGTGCATATTCATTCAGAAGACCATTCCAGCCCGGCATTACTTAACTCCCTCGATAACACGAATGCAATTACCAATGGAGTCAACTGAACTCAATTTTGCTAGATCACTAATCGTTGCTTGTACGTTTTTTGCGAGTGCATCGTGGGTCATGAATGAAATGCGCGCTTCATTGCTGACACCGTGTTGTTCCATGGAGCGAATTGAAACATTGTTCTTTCCAAAGACACCCGCTACTGCAGCGAGTACTCCTGGCTCGTCTTTAACGTCGACACTTATGTAGAAAATGCTTGAAGTGTCGCCTGCGTCAATGTCCTTGATCTCTGGATCAACACTGAAGGGAACCTGGTGACGCTTGTCAACGCGATTGCGTGCGGCGTCAAGAACATCGCCGAGTACCGCAGTTGCAGTTGGGCCACCACCGGCGCCTTGTCCGAGCCACATAAGTGGTCCGCTGTTGACGCCTTCAACAAATACGGCGTTCATTGCACCGTTCACTGACGCCAGAGGATGGCTGTTGTGAATAAGGGCCGGGTGAACGCGGCGAGATAGTCCATGAGCACCGTGACGTTCAGCAACTCCTACGAGCTTGATGACGTATCCGGCATTCTTCGCGAAGTCCACATCAACAGAGCGAATGCCAGAAATTCCTTCACGAGAAATCTCTGTGCTCTTCATTTCTGTGCCAAAGGCCAGTGAAGAAAGAACTTGGACTTTTGCCGCCGCGTCGAATCCTTCAACATCAGCAGTTGGATCCGCTTCGGCGTAACCAAGGGCTTGTGCTTCTTTGAGCACAACGCCGTAGTCACTACCTTCGCTCGTCATCTTCGAGAGAATGAAGTTTGTAGTGCCATTCACAATTCCCATAACGCGATTAATTCGCTCACCCGCGAGTGATGTTCGAAGTGCGCGAATGATTGGCACGGCGCCACCAACGGCAGCTTCATAAAAGAGGTCACAATTATTTTCACTGGCTAGGCGTGCGAGTTCTGTCCCGCAGTCCGCCATTAGTGCCTTGTTCGCAGTGACGACTGAAACACCATTCTTTAGTGCTGCTTCAACGTAGCTACGTGCTGGCTCAATGCCACCAGCGAGCTCGACCAAAATGTCAAGGTCTTTACGGCTCGCAAGCCCAGCAGCGTCAGTAGTTAGTAGGTCTTTTGAGATAGATCCTCGTGGCTTCGAAGTGTCTCGAACGCCAACCCCCACAACTTCAATAGTTGCCGTAGCGGCGTCGAGCAATGCATCGTTACGTGAACGATCATTTAGTAGCTCAACAAGGGCGCTTCCTACAAAGCCCGCCCCAATTACGCCAACGCGAATTACGGGAGAAGTCATTAACTAAGTCTAGGGGAACCGGGCTCAGACTTCGAGACGAGATAAGTCATCAAACGTCTCGCGACGCAGTACTTCACGGGCTTTTGCGTCTTTTACAAAGACCACAGCTGGCCTTGGAACTCGGTTGTAGTTAGATGCCATTGAGTAGCCATACGCCCCAGTTACTGGAGTCGCAATGATTGAATCAACTCCAGTACTAGCGGGAAGCCATGCTTCATCAATCAATATGTCACCACTTTCGCAGTGTTTTCCTACAAGGCGCACACTCTGGGTGCGAAGCGCCTTCGGGTTTGAAATATCGAATGCTTCGTACCCTGAACCGTAGAGAACTGGTCGTGGGTTATCGCTCATGCCGCCGTCAACGGCCATGTACGTGCGCTGTGCCACGGGCTTTACAGCTCCTACGCGGTACAACGTGAGTCCCGCTTGGGCAACAATTGATCGACCAGGTTCAGCGAGGATGCGAATCTTTGGATGCAGCCCTATGCGCTTTGCGGCTTCTCGAATTGCAGTTCCCCACTGTGTAATGGATGGAGCTGTTTCACCCTCAACGTAGGCAACACCTATCCCTCCACCAATGCAGAGTTCATCGAAGTCATCGTCGCTAGTGAACGTTGCAAGGATTTGCATTGTTTCATCAAAGCCAGCAGTTTCGAAGATTTGTGAACCAATGTGAGCGTGCACTCCGTGCAGTGTGACCCCAGGCAGTGCCTTAAGCAAGTCAATACCCTTTCGTGCGTCGCCCGATGAGATTGAGAATCCGAACTTGGTATCTTCGTTGCCTGTTTTAATGAAGTCGTGCGTGTGTGCTTCGACACCAGGTGTTACACGAATGAGACAGTGAATGTCTGACGAGCTTGAAGTGAGTGATTTGATGCGCTCAATTTCAAAGAAGTTGTCAACCACAATTCGGTGCACGCCAACCTCAATTGCTCGCTTGAGCTCATCAGGTGACTTGTTATTACCATGAAGGATTATGCGGTTTGGTTTTACACCAGCGCGCAGTACAACATCGAGCTCGCCACCAGTAGAGACGTCAATGCAGAGTCCTTCTTCGGTGGCGAGTTTCGCCATTGCACCACAGAGAAATGACTTCGACGCGAATGCCACGCCGTCGTCAAAAACTTTGGCTGCTTCAGCGCAACGTGAGCGAAGAGTTTTTTCATCGTAAACAAAGAGTGGTGTGCCGTAGGTGGCTGCGAGTTCGCTTAGTGAGACCCCACCAATAGTGACGTCATGGTCACTAACAACGGCAGTATCTGCCAGCAGTGATAGTGGAAGTGCATTGGAACTCATAGAAGAACTTTAGAGGAGTCAGGTAGCCTTATACGTACGCTCCCGTAGCTCAGTGGATAGAGCATTGGCCTCCGAAGCCATGTGCGCAGGTTCGACTCCTGCCGGGGGCACCAATTACAGGGCTAATTAGCCACAATCATTCGAACAGTGTCAGTCACCGAGGCACCGCCCTTAGATGATCCAGCCATAACAACAATGCGGTCTCCGCTCTTAGCAATACCAGCGAGTTTCAGTTGTTGCATTGCGAATTCACAGAGATCATCAATCGCCGTTGCTTGTGAGATGAATGTTTCTTGCACACCCCATGAACTGCGCAGCTGACGCGCGGTGGCTTCACTTGGAGTAATTGCAATAATTGGCATTGGTGGACGGAACCTCGAAATTGAACGAGCAGTCATTCCCGAGCGGGTACACGCAACAATCGCCACTGCTTTTTCCTCCATCGCAGCTCGCCATGCAGATCCTGTAATCGCTGCAGTAATGCGAGCAGGGTCATGAGGATCAGTAATTCCCTGCTGCAGCCCTAGCCCCGCACCCCACTTCTGATAATCAAATGATGATTCAGCGCGCTTAACAATGCGGTCCATAGTTACAACGGTGCCAATTGGGTCATCACCAATTGCAGTTTCACCTGAAAGCATCACTGCACTAGCGCCATCGAGCACAGCGTTAGCAACGTCTGTTACTTCAGCGCGTGTTGGCACTTGTGCGTGCGTCATTGATTCGAGCATTTGAGTGGCGACAACTACTGGACGTGCATACCTAACCCCTTCGTGAACAATGGTCTTTTGCAGGTGTGGGACATCTTCAATTGGCATACGAACTCCGAGGTCACCACGTGCCACCATGATTGAGTCAGAAACTTCAATAATTTCAGAAAGGTTGTCAATGCCTTCGCCAGTTTCGATTTTCGCCATCAACATGACGTCGTCACGGCCAAGAACTGTACGAACTGAAACCATGTCAAACGCAGTTCTAACAAATGAAACTGCAAGAATTTCAAACTTCTCACTTCGTAGCGCCTCTAGACGGTCGCGGTCATCTGCAGTTGGGAGTCGGTCAGCAATGATTGACGATGGCAGCGAAAGTCCGGGCTTGCCCATTACGCCACCGCCAGAAATAACAACAGTCATTACGGTCTTGCCAGTTGCGGTGACTTCGAGCGATGTTCCACCATCACCAAGATGAACACGGTCACCAGCTTTTAGCATTCGAAGAACATCTTCTCGTTCAACGGCAATACGTGAATTTGTCGATGCTTCACCAAAGGCTTCATAGAGCTCGACTTGATCGCCCACGTTTAGTTGAACGGGAGTGGTGCCGAATGAACCTGCGCGAATCTTTGGTCCAGGAATGTCAACCATGATTGCGGCGTCAGGCGCTAGTACACGCAGTCGGCGAAGTCTTTCGATATTTGAAGGAATGTCACCGTGCGCAAATGAGAGGCGAAAGACGTCAACACCCGCCAAGACAAGACCCTTGATGACATCGTCACTTTCAGAAGACGGTCCAATCGTTGCAACAATTCGCGTACGGCGCAAGGTGATTCCCTTCGTTGGTAAAGTTAAGTCTAGGTGGAAATTACGAGCGAACCGGCACCACGACGTCAGCACCATCAACGTCAACAACTCGAAGTTGCATGCCATACCTACTGGCGAGTTCCGCGTTTCGGATTACGTCTCGCGCAGGTCCGTCAAGAACTACTTGGGCATGGTCGAGTAGTACAAGTCGATCAGCAAACTGCCCGGCGAGCGTGAGATCGTGAAGCGTTGCAAGCACCGTGAGTCCGCAGTCAGCCACTTCTTTCTTTAAGAGCTCTAGCAAATCCATTTGATGGCGAAGATCAAGACCCGTGATTGGCTCATCTAAAACAACCACCATGGTTGACTGCGCAAGGGTGCGAGCAAGCACCATGCGCTGGCGCTCACCACCAGAGAGTGTCGCGACATTTCGCTTAGCAAATTCCTGTAATGAAAGTCGCTCTATAACTGAATCAACAATCGCTCGGTCACCCGCCGACGGGGCACGCAGCATGCCGTGATAGGCCGTGCGACCGAGTGCAACGTAATCACGAACACTCATGCCGCCAGGAACGAGTGGGTTCTGTGGAACAAGAGCCACAAGACGCGCACGTTCACGTTCACTCAGCCCTCTGATGTCCTCACCAGAAATTGCAATAGATCCAGCATCAATCTTTCTTATTCCCGCAACGGTTTCAACAAGTGATGTCTTACCTGCTCCGTTTGGTCCAATGATTGTTAGCCACGTTCCCGCCTCGACGCTGAGTGTCACGTCATTTACGAGAGTCTTCGCGCCTGCTTTTACCGTGAGATTCTTGATGTCAATGGCGCTCATTGCTGGGTCCTTCGAATACTGAGAACTAAAACAAAAACAGGTGCACCTACGAGAGCGGTAATTACTCCGAGTGGAAGTTCTGACGGCGATACTGCAGTGCGCGCAATCGTGTCAGCAAAAACCAAGAATGCAGCACCCACGACAACAGAAATAGGAAGGATGCGTCGGTACGAAGTACCAACGACGAGTCGAACAATGTGCGGAACAATGATTCCAACGAAGCCAATGAGGCCTACAACTGAAACAATTGCTGCAGTCCCGAGTGAAGAGGCAATAATCACCAGTGTGCGCACACGCCGAACCGGAAGTCCGAGCGATCGTGCTTCATCTTCTCCCACACTCATGACGTCAAGTGCCTGACCACAGAGAACACAAATTGTTATGCAGACGAGCACGTATGGAAGTGCAAGATTCACTGAGCTCCAGCTCGCACTGGCGAGTGATCCAAGTAGCCAGATGTACACCCGGGCGATTGAATTCGCCGAAGCCTGTTGTTGCAAGAACGTCTGGGCACTGGTGAGCAGAGCTGCAACCGCAACTCCCGCCAGCACCAGAGTGCTGGCGTTAGAAGACATTCCCCTTCCACCAATGAGCCAGGTGCATCCAACTGCGAGCATCGCACCAGCAAATGCAATGAGCGGTGTCCAAGTTGGGGTGCTGACCGCGTGACCTACGTCCATAATGGCGAACGTTGCCCCAAGCCCGGCACCAGCAGCAACGCCAAGCAAATACGGATCCGCGAGTGGATTACGAAAGACCCCTTGGTACGTTCCACCCGCAACTGCGAGCATCGCACCGCTAAGAAGTCCGAGCACCAACCTAGGAGCACGAAGTTGCCAGACAATTGTTGTCTGCATCGTATCTAAAGTGCTGTGACCAATTCCTAGATGAGCAAACAGTGATCCAATAATTCTTGAGGTGCCAATTGACGTTGGTCCTACAACAAGCCCACAGAACACCGCAAGCAACAGACAAATTAATGTCACGATGCTTACTACCGCCACGCGGCGCGTGGTCTGTGGGCTTGGTGTCAAGGCCTAACTACTTCCAGAGGGTGTTGTTTACGAGTGCAGCTTTAACCGCTGTAGTGATGGCGTGAACAAGTTGCGGTAACTGTGGACCCCACTCAGAAGCCAGGTTTGGGTTAAGCACAACAATGGTTTTGGCCTTCACTGCACTTAGATTTTCGAAACCAGAACGAGCACTCACGTCCGAAACTGACTGCGCATCAGCAGTGATGATCATCTTCGGGTTTGAACTCAGTACGTATTCGGGTGTTAGCGATGGGTACCCAGCGTCAGCTGACGTTGCAACCGCATCGGCAATGTTCACAAGTCCAAGTGACTTCAAGATCGAGCCAATAAATGTTGCACTTGTAAGTGAGTAGTACGGCTTGGTTCCAATTTCGTAGAACACCGTCAACTTCTTAGTTGGGTGCTTTGCAATAGAAGCAACATCAGCGTTAATAGCCTTCGTCATTGATGCAGTGAGCTTTGCTGCCTGCGCCACGTGACCAGTCAGAGAACCAAGCTGCTTAATTTGTGCAAGTGCACCAGACAATGACGACGGTGCTAGCTGAGTCACAACCTTGACGCCGAGCGCTGTGAGCTTTTGCTCGATGTTGTTGGCATTGTAGGAAATTACAACTAGCGATGGCTTGGTATTTCCAGCACAAATAGTTGCAATGCCCTCAGCACTAGGACTGAGAGGATTGATCTTGCTTTTTGTTGCGAGCACCGCTGCAGCGGCTGGATACGTTGAGTCTTGATCAACGGCACCAACTTGCGATCCTGCACCAATGGCGTACAGCGAGGCTGTTGCAGTTGGTGAAAGCGACACAATGCACGATGGTGACTGCGTCACTGCTCCAGCTGTTGTGATGCTTGCTAGGGGAAACGTCAAAGCACTAAGTGTTAGTGCCGCGACGAACCGAGGGAAATGTTTCATGGATATCTCCTTATGTTCGTCGAGTCAGGTGGACGACGGAGAAATATCCGAACGACCGCTCCTTACCTCGAGAGCTGTCTTCACATCTCCTCGCGGTAGGCGACCTGGCTTTATGGGCTTCTCACGAAGGCCACTTACAGTTGCGGGACAGCGTAGGAATTTCACCTACTTCGCTGCCACGAGGCTCCTTGACCTTATCCCACGAATGTGG
>CAIKFN010000077.1 GCA_903826715.1 uncultured Actinomycetes bacterium | reverse complement strand
CGTCAGCGAATTCACCAATGTTGCGACCCCAAATCGATCCAACGACGGTGGCTCCGGTCGCCAAGAGATCTGGAAGATACGTTTCTCGCCACGCAGCAATACCGGGGCCAGAAAGTCCAACCGCATTGATCATGTCGTTGCCTATGGACGCAACTCGAGGTGCAGGGTTACCGTCCCACTGAAAGGTCGCCAGAGACTTAACTACAACGGCTCCAAGGGCCATCAAATCGCCGTATCCACTGAGTTCGTCGCCGTACCCGGCTGTTCCTGCTGCGGTCATAACTGGCGACCTAAGGGCTACTGAGCCAACGCTTGTTTCGAGAATGCTCATCCGTGGAGCTCCTGAAGTGAGTTAACTCTCCACCCTCTAGACCTCGTGTCGCCAATGCCCTTCGCAGCAGCGAACCCAGCGCTGAGTGTGGTGAGGCAAGCAACCGCGTGAACAACGCAGGCCGTTCTAATTGCAGAACCATCAGCACGAGCGCCACTACCCGACGGCGTATTAACAACAAGTTGCACGTCGCCACTGGCAATCATGCTCACTGCATCAACACCAAGGTCAGCGAGGCCAACCTTTCCAACAAGCACTTCCACCTCAACATCATTTGAGCGCAAGAAGCCAGCAGTTCCAACAGTTGCAGCGAGAGTGAAGCCAAGAGCCCTGAGTTCTTTCGCCAGTACAAGTCCTTCAACTTTGTCGCGGTCAGCAAGTGACATGAACACGCGTCCACTGTCTGGAAGACGACTTCCAGCAGCAAGTTGCGCTTTTGCGAACGCAATACCGAAGGTTTCACCAATGCCCATTACTTCACCAGTCGAGCGCATCTCTGGTCCGAGCACAGTGTCAACACCTGGGAACCGGCTGAATGGAAGAACTGCTTCTTTCACGCTGATGTACTTAGGCACCGGAGTGTCATTAGGAATGATCAACTTGTCTCGAAGTGACTGCAGGGTTTCTCCCATCATCACTCGAACCGCAACTTGCGCCAAAGGAACGCCAGTTGCCTTAGCAACAAACGGCACAGTGCGACTCGCACGAGGGTTGGCTTCAATGATGAAGACCTCTTCATTCTTAACGGCGAACTGAATGTTGATGAGCCCAATGACACCGAGCTCAGTTGCAATCTTTCGAGCAGCCGCCTTGATCTCTGCAATCACGTTGTCACTCAGATTTTGCGGTGGCAGTGCGCAAGCAGAGTCACCAGAGTGAACACCAGCTTCTTCAACGTGCTCCATAATGCCTGCAACGAAGACGTCACCGGTGTTGTCTCTCACGGAGTCAACGTCAACTTCAATGGCGTCTTCTAAGAAGTGGTCAATAAGGATTGGACGGCTCTGTGAAACACCACCTTCTCTGGCTAACGATCCACTCGCACTCGTGAGATCGGCCATGACGCGATCGAGTTGCTTATCGTCGTACACAATTTCCATGGCGCGTCCACCAAGAACGTAACTAGGGCGAACAAGAACTGGGTAGTTGATTTTCTTTACAACGGCCTTGGCTTCTTCAAGGGTTAGAACCACGTCACCAGGAGGCTGGCGAAGTCCGAGTTTGTTGCAAATATCAGACCACTGTTGGCGGTCTTCTGCAGCATCAATGGAAACAACTGGTGTTCCAAGCACCAGCGCTGGGTCAACTGAGTGTGAAAGCTTTAGTGGGGTCTGGCCACCGAGAGAAACAATCACGCCTACGACCTTCGCTCCATCAACACACGCTGCTTGCTCGGCACGAATTACTTCGGCGAGGTCTTCGGGTGTGAGTGGCTCAAAGTAGAGGCGGTCTGACGTTGAGTAGTCAGTAGAGACTGTCTCTGGGTTGCAGTTGACCATGACCGTCTCGTACCCCATGTCACGAAGTGCCATTGATGCATGGACGCAGCAGTAGTCAAACTCAATGCCCTGTCCAATGCGGTTTGGTCCAGATCCCAAGATGATGACGCGGTCACGGCTAGAAGTGCGAACTTCGCTCTCGTCTTCGTAGGTGCTGTAGTGATATGGCGTCTGTGCGTCAAATTCTGCGGCGCAAGTGTCAACAGTCTTAAAGACAGTGCTGACGCCCTTGTCGCGACGCATCTTGGTTACCGCAGCAACCTCGTAGCCAGCGAGGTTTCCAATCTGTGGATCAGAAAATCCCATTTGCTTGTATTTGCGCCAGTCGCGCTTTTCAAACGTCTCGAGCTTGGTGCCATTAATAAGTTCACGCTCTGCAGCAATGATGCCCGCTAACTGGTGAACAAACCATGGGTCAATCTTGGTGCGCTCGACAACCTCTTCAATCGAAGCCCCGCGCCACATAACTTCGTGCAGTGCAAAAAGGCGCTCAGGCGTTGCAACAATGCAGCGGTGCCACAACGTGTCACTGTCGAGGTCGGCGAATTCATTGTTGGTGCCGAGCGAGAAACCCATGCGACCCTGCTCGAGTGAGCGAATGGCCTTTTGCAGTGACTCTTGGAAGTTACGGCCAATGGCCATGACTTCTCCAACGGACTGCATACGAGTTCCAAGTTCTGGTTTCGCTCCAGGCAACTTCTCGAAGGCCCAGCGAGGAATCTTTGTGACCACGTAGTCAATAACCGGCTCAAAACTCGCTGGCGTCAACTTAGTGATGTCATTTTGAATTTCATTAAGCGTGTAGCCAACGGCCAACTTCGCTGCAATTTTCGCAATCGGAAATCCCGTGGCCTTAGACGCAAGCGCACTTGAGCGACTAACACGTGGGTTCATCTCAATAACAAGTCGCTCGCCATTGGCGGGGTTCACAGCAAACTGAACGTTTGACCCACCAGTTTCAACACCTACGCGGCGAAGAACAGCAAAAGCATCGTCTCGCATCTCTTGGTATTCAACGTCAGAAAGTGTCTGTGCTGGAGCCACGGTGATTGAGTCACCGGTGTGTACACCCATTGGGTCGAAGTTCTCAATGCTGCAGATAACTACGCAGTTGTCCGCGACGTCGCGCATGACTTCGAGTTCGTACTCTTTCCATCCGGCGATTGACTTCTCAACAAGGATCTCACCAATCGGTGACGCTGCAATTCCTTCAATGGCGAGCTGCGTGAAGTCAGTTGCGTTGTCGGCAATTCCTGTTCCAGCGCCTCCGAGAATGAATGAAGGGCGAATAATGATTGGCCAGCCAATCTCTTCTGCAATTCGAAGCGCTTCATCAACCGAGTGAGCAAAACCAGACTGCGGAACGGCGAGTCCAATGTCAGCCATCGCAGCTTTAAAGAGTTCACGGTTTTCTGCAGTGTCAATTGCTTCTGGACGAGCTCCGATTACTTCAATGCCAAGTCGCTCAGGCACACCACGTCGAACAAGTTCCATAGTGAGATTGAGCGCAGTCTGTCCACCAAGTGTTGGTAGCAATGCGTCAGGGCGTTCTTTTTCCAAGATCTCAATAAGCACGTCAGCATCGAGTGGTTCAACGTAGGTGACGTCAGCCGTTGCGGGGTCAGTCATGATTGTCGCGGGATTTGAGTTAACGAGGATGACCTTGTAGCCATCAGCACGAAGCACTTGGCAGGCCTGGGTGCCGGAGTAGTCAAACTCGCAGGCCTGACCAATCACAATTGGCCCAGAGCCAATCACCATGATTGATTTGATGTCACTGCGACGCGGCATTAGTTGTTCTCCAGTACGCCGGTACGAAGCAGCGATTCAAAACGGTCAAAGAGGTAGCGAGCATCATGTGGACCAGGTCCAGCTTCAGGGTGATACTGCACAGAGAAGCAGCGATCTTCCTTAGACGCAACACCTTCAATAACGCCGTCGTTTAGATTCACGTGGCTCACCACTCCCCTAGAAAGTGATCCGGGGGTAACTGCGTAGCTGTGATTCTGAGCAGTGATTTCAATACGACTCGTGGCGAGGTCTTGTACGGGGTGATTACTACCGTGGTGACCGAAGGGCAACTTGTGCGTCGTACCACCAAGCGCCGTTGAGAGTAACTGGTGCCCGAGACAGATGCCAAAGATAGGCAGTGTTCCGAGCAGTTCTTTGAGTACTGCAACTTCATCGATAAGTGCTGCCGGGTCACCGGGTCCGTTACTTAGAAATACCCCGTCAGGACTGAGTTCGCGAACTTGTGCAGCAGTGGTCTTAGAAGGAACGACCGTTACCTTGAAACGCTGTGATAGTTGATTCACCATGGTGGTCTTAATGCCGTAGTCAAATGCCACGACGTGCAGATCACCTGACCCCTTGGTGTAGGCCTCTTTGGTGGAAACAGCGGACACGTAGTCAGTGCCGTCTGTGCCAGTTGCGTTCTTTGCTTCGCGAGTAATGACGTCGAGTGCAGCGTGACCAAAAGCTCCAGGAAGAGCGCCATGAGCGCGAAGGTGACGAGTAAGCCTGCGAGTGTCAATGCCAACGAGTGCTGGAATCTTGTTGGCAATGAGGAATGCTTCGAGTGACTGCGTTGAGCGCCAGTTTGAAGGCAACTCTGAGAGGTCGCGAACAATAATTCCGCGACACCATGGTGTGAGTGCTTCATCGTCGAGTGGCGTAACACCGTAATTACCAATGTGGGGATACGTGAAGGAGATAATCTGTCCGGCGTAGCTCGGGTCAGTGATGACCTCTTGGTAGCCACTGAGTGCAGTGTTAAAGACAAACTCACCAGTAGTGAACCCAGACTCTGGAATGTACCCAGCGGCGTAGCCCTCAAATACGGTTCCGTCAGAGAGAACAAGGTGTGATTCTTGACGACTCACGCAATTTCTCCCTGTTCGTTAAATGCTCGGCCCTTAGCAATTGTTACTCGGGCTTTTCCGCGAAGCTCTCGGCCATGATAAGGCGTATTCGTCGAGCGACTGTGCAACTGGTCGCGATCAACCACATATTTTGCGCTCGGATCGAAAACCACGAGGTTGGCATCTTCTCCAACCACCAGGTCTCCGCCCTGAGCACTGTGTCGAATACGAACGTCTGAGTGTCGCAGCTGAGCAATTCGTGCTGGCCCTCTACTCATCACTTCAAAGAATCGGCTTGAGTTTGCGTCACCAATGGCGTCTACCGTCAGTGATGCGGCGTGCTCGAGACCGAGCATTCCCGCCGGCGCCTCATCAAAGGCGAGGTCCTTTAACTCAGGGGCGTGCGGCGCATGGTCAGTTGCGACTGCGTCAACTAAGCCGTCTCTAAGTGCGTCTCTGAGCGATGCAACGTCAGCCTTGGTGCGAAGAGGCGGGTGCACCTTAAAGAGGGCATCAAAGTCACTGCAAGCGCTCTCATCAAGGGTGAAGTGGTGAGGTGCAATCTCAAAGGTAACAGGGAGTCCAGCCTTTTTCGCTGCAGTAATGAGTGCAATTGAGTTCTGCGTTGACATGTGCAGAAAGTGCATCTTCGCGCCAGTTAACTTCACGAGCTCTAGGTCACGTAACAACATGAGTTCTTCAGCGAGTGCTGGTCTGCCAATGAGACCGAGTTTCGCTGAGTACTCCCCTTCGTTCATTGATCCGCCACCAGCGAGGTCTTCATCTTCGCAGTGCTGCGCGAGAGTGACGCCAAGAGGCTTTGCGTAACTGAGTGCGCGACGCATAAGCGACGGGCTCTGCACTCCGGTGCCGTCATCAGTAAAGAGTCGCACGCCAAGTTCAGCCATCTCCGCCATTGGAGCCAGTAGCTCTCCTTTTCGACCTTGGGTAATGGCACCAGCGACCGCTACATCAATTGGTGTTCGTGCACCCTTGTCGAGAACGTAGGAAACTAGTGCCACGTTGTCGAGAGCCGGTTCGGTGTTCGGCATGGCAACAATGGCGGTGTAGCCACCCATGAGTGCTGCGAGCGCACCACTTTCAATAGTCTCTGCTTCTTCACGACCAGGTTCACGAAGATGCGTGTGGATGTCTACGAAGCCTGGTCCAACCCAGCAGTCCTTCGTATCAATCTCTACGGTGCCACTTGGTGCGTCAATTTTTTTAGCTATCTGCGCAATCTTGCCGTCAACAATCAAAACGTCAGCGATTTCTTGGCTCGAGGCGCTGTGTACGAGTCCTTGTCGAAGTACGTAATTAGTCATTGTCTGATCCTTCACTCGTTCCAGCGATTGTTAAATACAGCGCAGCCATTCGAACAGGCACACCGTTTGTAACTTGTCGTTCAATGATTGCCTGACTCGAGTCGGCAACTCGGCTGTCAATCTCAACACCACGGTTCATTGGACCCGGGTGCATGATGAGTGCACTGGGCTTCAGTAACTTCTGGCGCTCAAGTGTGAGACCGAAGGACTGTGTGAACTCTCCGAGTCCCGGGACAAATGATCCTGTTCCACGTTCTTTTTGAAGTCGAAGGAGACCAACAACGTCAGCCCACGCCAACGCTTCATCAAAGTCATCAACCACCGTCACTGGCCAGCCTTCAAGGCTGCTCGGCAGCAGTGTCCCCGGACCCGCTATTCGAACTTCAGCGCCAAGCGCTGCGTACGCAGCAATGTCACTTCGAGCCACACGACTGTGGCGGATGTCACCAACAATCAGCACACGAAGACCTTGGAAAAGTTCAGCTCCGGATTCAAGTCCGGTAGTGCCGCGTTGCTCAGCGAGCACTTGGCGCACAGTGAAGGTATCGAGGAGGCCCTGGGTCGGGTGTTGGTGCTGTCCATCACCAGCGTTTAGAACATGCACGTGTGGAACGTACCTGCTCACCTGCAGAGCAGCTCCACTTGACTGGTGGCGCATAACAACTGCATCAATACCAAGTGCATCAATAGTTGAGATGGTGTCACGAAGTGATTCACCCTTTTTCACGCTGCTGCTTGCAACGGCGAGTGAAAGAACGTCAGCACTTAGCCTCTTTGCTGCAGTTTCAAAGCTAAGTCGCGTTCTGGTTGATTCTTCGAAGAAGAGTGATGCAACAACGCGTCCCTTTAGAGCTGGAACCTTTTTTATAGTTCGCTTGTTTACTTCAACGAAAGATTCTGCAGTGTCGAGAACTTCGAGGATTGCTTCTTTTGAAACATTGTTAAGCGAAAGTAAGTTTCCGCCACGGATTGAAGTAATCATTTCTTCTCTCCTATCCACACGCCCTCGAGATTCGCCACGATTGCTTCAACTTCAGAGGTTGGAAGATTCTTTCCAACGAAGTCAGGTCGGATTGGAAGTTCACGGTGGCCGCGGTCAACCATCACGCAGAGTTGAATTGCCTTCGGGCGACCGTAGTCAGAGAGAGCATTAAATGATGCCCTGATTGTGCGGCCGGTGTAGAGGACGTCATCAACCAAGATGACTGTTTTTCCGGTGAGATCTACATCAATGATTGTTTGTGCGGACTTCGCTACTGGGTGTAGCGAGAGGTCGTCGCGGTAGAAAGAGACGTCGAGCATGCCCATTGGCACTTCACTCTTTGAGATGTCACGAAGTAGTTCGACAATTCTCTCAGCAAAGGGCTTGCCGCCAGTTTGAAGGCCAATTATGACTACATCATCAAGTGACTCGTTGCGCTCAACGATTTCATGAGCCATGCGCTTTAAGCCACGGGCTACATCGTCGGCCGATAAAAGCTGACTCTTTGCAAAAAACGTCAGCCCACCGTTAGGCGTCTGACGTTCGTTAGTACTACTCATATGTCTCCTGTCGTACGAGCCTCACAGGACTCGCTTCACGACAGACCTTCGGAGCGCCAATGTCTTGGACGCTCCGAAGAGCTGTTGTTAATGAATTGTGTTAATTGTAGTCGTTAGAGCAGATGTTGCAACTGCAGAAATTGCAACCCATACCCAGAACATACGAACAAGCCGTGATTGGTACCAATTTTCAACGTTTATCGCTCCGCGTGCAGAGCGCAGCGTGAGGCCAAGTCCGAGGAATACGAGCAACATTAAGTGGACAATCGCAGCACCAATAATGATCATCATTGATGAGCCGTAAGCAGTGAACGCCATAACAGCACTGTCATTGTGGATTGAGTAAATCTGAGGAATCAGTGACAACTGGTGGAACGAAATCAAGATTGCTACGAAAGCAACAATTGTTCCGAGTGCTGCGAGCATTGTGAAAGCCGACTTGTTCTTAGCAACGCGTAGTGCACGCTCCGCAGACCAAATGAGACCAGCACTAATAGCTGTTACTACAGTTCCGAGCCAGTTGAGACCAGAACTTAGTGGTCCCGTAACAATTGTTGTAGGAGCAGCAGGGTTAGAGCCATTAAAGACATTGGCGTCATAGAAAGCCCATGAGTGTCCACCAGGAAGTTGCGGGCCAGGGTATCCAAGCATGCTCATCCAGTGTCCACTCGTGTTAACGCCACGTAGGTAGAGGTATGTAAAAACAAGGGCGGCGAGCGTTAGTGCGTCTCCACCAATGAAAAGCCAGATAGACATGCGCTGGCGACCATCGACAACTTCAGGCGGCTCGTGGTGTCCACCATCAGCGTGCGCATCGTGGTGTGAATGGGTGTCGATACTCATGAACGCACCAGTTCCTTTCCAAAGTTGTAAGGGTCTTCAGTAATAACAGGTAGTACGTCGAAGTTCTCGAGTGGTGGTGGTGTTGAAACCAACCATTCAAGTGAGTTCGCGTGCCATGGGTTTGATCCAGATGGCTCTCCGTGGTTCCAGCAGTAGATGACCGCTCCACCAAGAACAAGCATTCCAGCCATGATCATGTAGGCACCAATTGTTGTAATGAAGTTGGTGTGCTCAAAAATGAAGCTGTACGAAGAGTAACGACGTGGCATTCCACGAAGACCCGATACGAACATTGACATGAATGTCACCTGCACACCAATAAATGCGAGCCAGAACGCAATGCGTCCAAGCTTTTCATCAAGGAAACGACCAGTGACCTTCGGATACCAGAACGCCAAGGCAGCAATTGCACCAAACAGAACAGATCCTACGAAGACGTAGTGGAAGTGAGCTGTAACGAACATAGTTCCGTGCAACTGGTTGTCGATTGGAATGTCTGAGAGGTAGATACCAGTTATACCAGCAATGATGAAGTTCGCAATGAATCCGAACATCCAAACCGTTGGAAGTTTCATCCAGATGTTTCCACGCCAGAGTGTTCCAATGAGAACAAGAAAGAACAGACCAGTTGGAATTGAAATCAATTCAGTGGTCACCATGAATGGTCCACCGAGTGTTGGTGCCCATCCTGTTGTGAACATGTGGTGAGCCCACACAAGAATTGAAAGACCAGCAAGCCCCACCATGCCAGCAATTGCCGTACGGTAACTGAACACAGGCTTTCGAGCCATTACTGCTGAAATCTCAAAGAGTGCAGCAACTGCTGGGATCAAGATTACGTACACCTCAGGGTGACCCATCAGCCAGAAGAGGTTTGCTTGTAGCCATCCAGTTCCTCCACCAGTACCAACAAAGAAGCTCGTGGAGAATGTACGGTCAAGAATTTGGAGTGCTTCTACAAGAGAGAAGTAAGGGAACGCGTAGAGACCAAGTGCGGCGGCGATGATTGCACCCCACACCATAATTGGAAGACGCTCGAGCGTCATGCCCTTGGTGCGCATTGTGAAGACCGTACAAATGGTGTTCACACCAGCAACGGTTGTTGAAACGGTAAAGACCAGAATCGCTAATGCGAAGAAGTCCATTCCTACACCTGCTTGGTCAGTAATTGGAGCGAGCACCACCCAGCCCATTGTTAGTGATCCAACAGCGAGCGTCGTTAGGAGTAGCCCAGCTGCAGCAACGAGTGTCCAAAGACTTAGGGCGTTAAGACGTGGGAACGCCATGTCCTTTGCACCACACATAATTGGAACAACAAAGTTTCCCCATGGCCCAGCAACCGCAACAATCAGCGCCAAGATCATGAGCATTCCGTGTACCGCAATAAAGCCGTTGTAGACCTGCTGGTTTACAAAGTGATTTCCAGGAACAATCAACTCGGTACGAATCGCCATTGCCAGGATTCCACCAGCACCAAGAAGCACCATGGTCATCACAATGTACTGAACACCTACAACCTTGTGGTCAGTGCAGTACTTCCAGTAACGCTTTGTTCCTTGATCTTCACCGGCGTAGTAGAGCTGGTCTTTGCGAGTTTGGTCTTTACCAACTAACCAAGCGAATGGAGCGTTCAGTGCACCAATTCCAAACCAGAAACCAACTATCCAGCCACATCCCGTAAGCACCGCAACCGCATCACTGGTGGTGCGTACATTCTGGTCAAGCAGATGGTGAGCAATAGCCCACGCAATGAATGCGCCTGCTATTCCACCAATCATGGCAGTGAGAAAATTCTGGTGACGAGCAAGTCCGCCACCTTCGTGCTTAATCACTGGTGCTTTGTGTTCAAGTGTTGTTGTCATGATTCCTCCTATGACCTTGCTGGCTGTGCATTCAGCCAGGTTGTAAATGCCGATGGCGTAAGAACATGTCCTTGCGTCACCATGAATGCGTGGTTAAGACCACAGAACTGCGTACAGCGGACATCGAATGTTCCAAGCTTGTTTGGAGTGGTGTGAATTTCAGTAAAAGTGCCTTCGTTCGCATCAACTTGAACACCCATCTGAGGCAGCCAGAAGCCATGAGTTACGTCAAGCGAAGTGATGTGGAAAACGACTTCTCGTCCTTCAGGCAAATAGAGATCGTTCGACTCAACTTTTGTGCCATTAGGTCCCGCATACTGGAATGACCAGACCCACTGCTGTCCAGTTACATTCACAACGAGTGGGTTAGAACTCGCTCCAGAGTTATCAACCGCAAGTGCACCGAGACCCCAAATCAGAAGGAACACGGTGAGGATTACTGAAGTCAGCGTCCACGTAACAACTGTTTTTGCACTTTCGCGAATCGCAGGAGCGGCAGCAGGAACACCGTCACCCTTGTGGGCCCAATTGCGCATAATGTACAAAGTCGCGGCGTAGACACCTGCAGCAACTGGTGCGGCGCTAACACTAAACACCACCATTGTCAGAATCGACAAGTGCATGCTCGAACTCATTGACTTTGGCATGAGGTACCCAGGTGCATACAGCGAAACCACAACACCAAACACTGTGAGAATTGCCCACAGCACATAGAAGCTCTTCAGCGACTTCTTGTTTTCATTAGAACTAGTCACGTGATCTCCTTACTGAACCGTTAGTGTGCCGGACATATATCCGTACGATGACATTGCAAAACCAAACTGACCTTCACGTGAACTTCCACATGGGTATTCACAGTTCCACTCGTACTGACCCTTAGAGCCGGTCTTGAAAGAGAACGCAACAACTAATGCCTTCGGGTACTGACCATCACCAATGGTGACTGGAGTATCAGTTCCTGGATTGGCTGGGAGTGGAACATTCACGAAAATTCGTTTTCCTGACTGACCGTCAATACCTGGATAACCGCGAAGAGTAAAGGTGTGACCAATATTGGTCGGATCAACGTGAGTCTTAGCAACTCCGTCGTATGTTGCAGTGTTGCCAACTGTTCCCATGATTTGATCAAAGAAAGCGTTGTTGAGTGCTCCACCACCGTCGTACTGATTAATCACTACATCAACGGTTGTGTTTGCTGGTACTGAAAGATCTTGGTTCGAATACGAAACCCAGTCTGGGTGCGTGCCGCCACCTTTACCGTGTTGACCAGCAAGAGAGTCCGGATATGTGCTCATCGTTAACGTGCAGTGACCAGGCTGTGACGCGTTTGGCACACAATCAAGTGCAGTTTGGTGAGGTGCATCACTTGCTAGCGCGAAACCCGCGAGCGCTAATGCACCGCCACCGAGGAGTACCGAAATTAGGGCTATCCCTAACGCTTTCGATTGGTTCATCTGTCCCCCTTTGGACTTTGACCTCTGTGTGATTTTTT
>CAIKFN010000076.1 GCA_903826715.1 uncultured Actinomycetes bacterium | reverse complement strand
GTCTGGCAAATGCCAAAACACTCAGAGGAGTCGCTGTGGTCTCGTCAATTGAATCTTCCGTAGGAACAGAGCGCAAGCTCGTAACTGCCATCCCAGGACCGAAGTCGGTCGCCATGCACGAACGCCGCAAGAAGTCAGTGAGTGCAGGGCTCACCCAGGGCTTTCCTATTTACATCGAGCGCGCTGAAGGAGCAATTCTCCAAGACATCGATGGCAATCGAATCCTCGACCTTGGTTCTGGAATTGCAGTCACCACAATTGGACACGCAGTCCCAGAGCTCGTTGCTGCAGTTAGCGAACAAGTCGCTGACTTTACCCACACATGCTTCATGGTGACTCCATACGAAAGCTACATCGAAGTATGTGAGGAACTTTCGAACATCACGCCTGGAACGCACGCTAAGACTTCAGCCCTCTTCAACTCAGGCGCTGAAGCAGTTGAGAACGCTGTGAAGATTGCACGACTCGCAACTGGTCGTCAAGCAGTGATTGTTTTTGATCACGCATATCACGGACGCACAAATTTGACAATGGCACTTACAGCCAAGAACATGCCATACAAGGACCGCTTTGGTCCTTTTGCTGGTGAGATCTACCGCATGCCAATGAGCTATCCCTTCCACGATGGCCTAAGTGGTCCAGAAGCTGCAGCGCGCGCGATCAAGATGATTGAATCGCAAGTTGGTGCAGGCAACGTTGCGGCACTCCTTATCGAACCAATTCAGGGCGAAGGTGGATTTGTTGTTCCAGCCGCTGGATTCCTTCCAGCGCTTTCAGAGTGGACAACTAAGAATGGTGTTGTCTTTATTGCTGACGAAATTCAAAGTGGCTTCGGTCGTACTGGTGAGTGGTTCGCCGTTGACCACGAAGGCGTAGTACCAGACATGGTGACAACCGCCAAGGGTCTCGCTGGTGGGATGCCACTTTCTGGTGTCACTGGCCGCGCAGAACTTATGAACGCAGTCCACGAAGGTGGACTTGGTGGCACCTACGGAGGCAACCCTGTTACCTGTGTAGCGGCACTCGCAGTTATTCGTGTGATGCGTGAGAGAAATCTCATTGCACGCGCTCGTGAACTAGGCGACGCCATTACTGGTGCACTCAAGGCGCTTCAGCAAGACGTAGCAATCATTGGAGAAGTCCGCGGAAAGGGTGCCATGATTGCTATGGAGCTCGTAATTCCAGGCACCAAGGACGCTAACGCTGCTGCTGCGAAGTCAATTGTTAGTTACTGCAACTCACAAGGCGTAATTGCTCTTGCCTGTGGAACATACGGGAACGTAATCCGTTTGCTGCCACCACTAACTATCACCAACGAGCAGCTTGCTGACGGCCTCAGCGTGCTCGCTGCAGCTGTTCGCGCCGCTGGCTAAATAACAACAATGCGTTCTATTCGTGTGCTTATTGTGGCGGCTATTGCCTCAGTACTTCTCGCGAGTTGCGCCACCACAACGCATCCTTTGTCGAGTGGACCAACAATCACTGGGACCCCAACACTCAACATAAATAACGCACTCACAAACGTTGCCTGCACCACTGCTTCGTGCATTGCAGTCAATACATCACAGTATGGGGCTAGCGAACAATACTCAGACTCTTCAAAAGCCTGGACAGCGCTGAGCGTGCCGGCAAACGCACTTCAAATAACTGCTTCATCGTGTTGGTCTACGGGGTGTCTACTCTCTGGCAGTACTTCCACCTCTCAGTTTTTGTGGAAATACAGTTCTGGTGTTGTGAGCACATTGAAGATGCCAACGATGTTTCAAACAATCAGTTCACTCAATTGTTTTGCTGACAGCGAATGTGCGGCTATAGGTTTTGACCCGAGTACTTCTTCTCTAGAGCTGATCTTTAGCCGTGACAGCGCTGCAACTTGGTCGACGCCTTCTACGCTCCCTTCAACTTTCTCAGCTGGTGGACAGATTTCGATGTCATGCAGCGATGCAGCCAACTGCCTCGTGAGTGGGAGCGCTAAATCAGGTCCTACAGTTCTCCTCTATGCAACGCACGACAGAGGTGCCACGTGGGTACAAAGAACACTAAGAACTACATGGCAAGAGCTTCGATCACTTACGTGCAGTGCACTCAACTGTGTTGGGGCTATGACAGATTCATCAGGCAGCAGCTTTATTGTTCGTACCAAGACGTTTGGTCGAATTTGGGAAAAAGTAAGTTCTTCGAAAGGCGGCGTCACAGCAATGGCGTGCGCAGGCGTCAATAAGTGTGTTGCAATTGGAATGGCAAAGATGAACACACCATGGGTTGAAACATTGAAAAACAATGTTCTCCTAGTCAACAAGCTCATCTATGTAGCAACCCCGTTTAACGGTGTTGCTTGTTTGCCTACGAAGTGTGTTCTAGTTGGCAACACAAGTGTTGCCATAGTGGCACTTAACTCTTAAGCGCTGCCTTAAGTAGACCAGGAATCTTTGACCAGGATGGCTTGACTTCAAAGTTAAGAAGCTTGCGCATCACTACTGACCCATTCGCATTCGTAGAGAACCACGCTGGCGCTGGTGATGCAACAAATGGTCCGCGAACTACCGACTTCTGCGGGCGAGCAAACATGAAGCCATTGCCCACAAATCCGCTGCCGGACTGAATGTCAGTGATTAAGTGACCGGGGTATGCGCCCCACACTGTTGTAGAGAACGCAAAGCTCATTGCGTGCCAGAGGTTTAAACCAATTGAACCGTAGCGAAGATCAGCAATTGACTGCTCAATTGCAGGGCCAGTTTCTGCGTCCTTCAGCGCACGAGGGTCCGCAATCATTGTCATCGACAACGTTCCCCATACAACGTCGTTGCAGAAGTCTGTGGCCTTTCGAACAAAGTCTGCTGGTGAAGATGCGTCGAGTCCTGTCTCACTTGTAAGTGCACAGAAGGCTTCGACATTAAGACTCATGTCAGCTTTGTTGTTTGGATCAACATTGCGAATAATTGTCCAAGGCATCTTGTCACCACTTCCGTCACCAATTTGGTGCGCATCTGGGTGAACACTCAAGAATGAGTCACGGCGTGAAAGCGCACCTGGGTAGTACGCACGGCGTGTTGGGATGCTAGCGAAAACTTTTTCAAGTTCGCTCATGAACTCTTCACGCTGTTCCCACTGCGCATGAGTAATAATGATGCGTGGTGAAAGGCAGTTAAATCCTGCATTATTAGCAAGCATTGTTGCAACGTGCTTGGCCTGATACGCAATCTCTTTTGAAGACCACTTACCTGGAACAATCACTACTGGAGAAACATTTCCAAGCTCGCATGAAACAGGCTTGGTAATAAGTGGTTCGTTTGCAGCCTTGCGACGCTCGCCTTCAGGTCCAACACCGAAAACAATTGCGTCGTGTGTTTTGTCTGATCCAGTTACGTGAATGTCGTCAATTCCGGCGTGAGTAGTTAGGTACGCACCAACTTGTGCACCACCACTCACGATGCGCAGAAAACCTGCGTCAATTAATGACTTAAGTGACTTATTCCAGTACGGGACCAAGTAGTCGTTAACAGGATTTGCCTTTAGAACAACAACCTTGCCTTCAGCAAACATCTTGGTGAGCACGTCTCGTGGCCCAAGCGAAGCAACATTGCCAGCACCTAGAACAAGTGAAACACCAGCGTGAGCTTGCGGCTCTTGGTACGCCATTGCCTGAGTAGATTTAACCTCAGCTTCGCTGACACCTGGTTCCATCCACACTTCACCAGTCATTCCGCTGTAGAGAATTTTGTCAAAGATGTTTCCAGGAATTACTTGAATGGCAATTCGGTTACCTGGCTTGTGACGGACTGGCCCCGGATACTGAGGGCGACCCTTCGCGTTGATGTCGAGCATTGATTGGCGAAACGCTTGTGCCATGCGGATGTATGTTCCAATACCACTGAAGAGTTCTTCTCCTGCTTCTGGACTATTTGGATCGAGCCCCTTGGCGTAACAGCCAGCTGCAGTCCACTCTTCTGAAACTGCGTACGTGTCAGAAATAATGCGTGCAAGAAAGTCAGCGCGCTGCAGTGGTGATGTTGCAGCCCACGCCTGTGCATTCTTTGCTACGTCGTCAATTGCTTGATCGAGTGCTTGAGTATTTAACTCAACGTGATCTTGTAGTCCTGAAGTAGGCGATGCGGCCCCTCGTGTCTGGCTCATTTCTATACCCCCTGTTTTATGCGAGGCTAGTGCTATGAGTTCACCTACGTCTAGTACTGCGCCACCCGGGTGGTACCCCGATCCAAGTGGCGAGCGCAAATGGCGTGTCTGGACCGGAAGTTCCTGGTCAGAGCTGACTCGGCCATATGGTGAACCGACTAGCCAAGAATCCATTGTTGCTTCCCTCGGGCTTATACAAGCCCTCTCACGGCTGACCAAATACGGCGTTCTCGCAGTCTTCGCAGGGCTTGGACTGCTTGTAAATCTGCTGCAGCACTGGCCTAAAACAAGTCACCCCGTGCCAATGTGGTTCGCGATTACTGCATCAAACATGGCCATTGCGATGTTCATAATTGGAACGCTTTGTTTCGCATTTACCCTTAAAGAGCTGGAGGGCAAATGGACGGTTGCTTCATTTATCCCACTCATAAACGTAATGGTGACAAGTTCATTAATTGCTGAACGCCTTGGAGCCAAAGGTCTTCGAAGGGCCTTCGCTGAAACCATACTTATTGCTCTCTTCGTTGTTCAAAGCAAAACACAACCTTGGATCATTGTGGCCCTTATCATTGCGACCTACGACAATTTGCGTTGGACATACGGGTTGTACGACAAGTTAATGGATAGTCGCCCGAGCGCATAACATCATCAAGGTTTAATAAATACGGGAGAGTCATGTACGACTGGTCAGAAGAACATCAGGCAATTATCCAAGTAATGCGTCGTTTTGTTGACGAAGAAATTCGTCCACACCTCGATGATCTCGAGCACAACGGAATGCCACCATTCGACATCATTCGAAAGCTCTACGCAACCTTCGGTCTAAAAGAAATGGCGCAAGAAAACTTCAAGCGCCAACTAGAGCGCAAAATTTCTGGAGAAGAAGCACCACGCACTTCACGTGGATCAGACCCAGCAGCACAACTCATTTCAACAATCGAACTCTGTCGAGTTAGCCCCGGACTTGTTACGTCAATGGGAGTTTCGACTGGTCTTGCTGGTGGAACAATTAACAAACTCGGAACTCCTGCACAGATGGAACGATGGGGACTTGACCTCGTAACGTTCGACAAAGTGGGCTCATGGGCAATCAGCGAACCAGACTCTGGATCTGATGCACTCGGCGGAATGCGCACATCAGCCAAGCGTGATGGTGATGGATACATCTTGAATGGATCAAAGACATGGATTACCAACGGGCCTTACGCAGACACAATTGTGCTCTACGCCAAGCTCGATGACGGTAGCGGTGAAGACATCCGTAATCGCAAAGTACTCACCTTCGTGCTCGACAAGGGAATGCCGGGGCTCGTGCAGGCGAAGCCAATGAACAAGATGGGTCAGCACGGATCACCAACTGGGGAAGTATTCCTTAGCGATGTTTATGTTGGCAAAGACCGTCTTCTTGGAGAAACAGAAGACCCAAAGGGTGGCGGACGTTCAAGCGCCAAGGACAACTTTGTTTCTGAGCGCGCCGGAACTGCTGCAATGGCTCTAGGAATCATTGAAGAGTGTTGCAAGCTTGCAGTTGATTACGCCAAGACGCGTAAGCAATGGGGAACACCAATTGGTGAATACCAGTTAGTACAGCAGAAGCTCGCGAACATGGAAGTTGCTCGCGTCAATGTTCGAAACATGGTGTTCATGCACATTGAGCGTTCAGGTGCAGGTGTAGTTCCTACCTTCGCAGAAGCATCCGCAATGAAGCTCTACGCCGCACAGGCAGCGTGCCAAGTTGCTGATGACGCAATTCAGATCTTTGGTGGTAATGGATACATTGCTGAATATCGTGTTGAACAGTTGTGCCGTGATGCTCGAGTTCTGCGTATTTACGCTGGTACTGACGAATTGCAAATTATTGCAATCGCCAAAGACCTAATTCGTAACTAACTCAGTTCACTCCGGAGTTTGTCAGCAACACCCAACCAGCCTTTATACCTCTGCATTGACTCAGGTGCTGAGTCAAGCGCGGCGAGAAGGTTTGGACCAAATTCTGGGTCGAGTTCTCGCAATGTTTTTGCTGAAGCAACATAATTACGGATTGTAAAAACATTCGCATTAGTCTTTGGAAGTTGACGAAGAGTTTGGCGCTCAACGCGGAAGTACCAATCATCAAGGTCTCCACTTGGACTTCTTCGAACACTGAGCGGCTGATGCAGCGTTGGATTATCAAGAAGCGTCCAGTTCAGTCGCCAAAATGATCGATCAGGTTTTAATCGGTCAAAGAAAGCATTTGTAGGACTACCCAGTTCAGCGTCATAATCTGGAACTGGACTATGGATTGCGTCAAGCGTCGTTCCGATTTTTGTTGACAGATCCCACCTAGAAGGGAAGCAGACTGAAGCAGCTTGCAGACGCCAGTCGTCTGACTTAACTAGTACGCAGAGATCCTCTTGGACCAACCTGCTTGCGCTAACAATTGGGTGCTCAGCTTTATCAATGGTGTACGAAATCTCCGGATGAAATTCTTTGAGTGATTCTTCTATGCAAGCGAGTAGTTCTGCACTTGCTTCATCACCTTCTGCATTAGTCGCTACTACTGTTTCAAATTTCTCAGTAAAGAGTCGCTGCTTTAATTCAAGTTCAGTACTTCGGTTGTGATCAACTTCTAACCAATTAGCAAGGTCGAGTGGGCGAAGTCCCATTGTCATTCGCCATCCTTTGTTATCCAAAGGAATGTACGGAAAATCTTTGTTGTTCACTTACCTCGGCGAGTTAGAGTCCACCAAACTCCTGTAATCAAAACGGTTGGGACTCCAATAACAATTATTCGACCAGCCCACAGAACAACTCCGCGGTGTACTGACTTCACATCATGAAGGCCAAGAGCAACTAAGTGGACAGTAGACATCACTTATTACCCTCTGGAAGCTTCGACATAAGAACTTCAATTCGCTCAAGAATGTCCGAAATGGCTTTATCTTGAGCAAGCAGATGATTTTGAATTTCTGAAGCTTCTTTAAGTACTGCTTCAGCATCTTTGTACGTATCCTCAGAGCGCTTATCGGCTGCTGCGGCTTGAATGTTTTGCCCCACGATAATAATTGGTAGTAGTACGAGCTGCAAAAAACTACTCGAAAGCCATACAACAACAAAATAGGTCCCCTGTTTTATCGCTGATGGGAGCGCGAACAACGCAAGAATTGTGAACGCGTACGCAGTCCACATTGTTCCGACGATCAAAGTAATTTTCAGACCGAACTTTGAATTAAATCGTACAAATGGATTTGAATGCTTTAATTTTCTGAAATCTGTAGTTTTTGATGGTCTGCCAACTCGCAATTCTTCTGAGCGAGGGTGACGAACATACTCATAGATTTTTGACATGTTTGAATTCTCGCACGTCACTTATGAACGTGCACGATTTACTTGATTTACTTGACGAGGTCTGGAGCAGTTTCCATGCCCTGGCGCCATACTGAGCGCGCAATGATCTTTGTCGTGTCAGCACGGTCGCGGTACTTCGTTGCAATGTCTCGTGATTCTTCGAGTAGACCTTCAGAAAGAAGTGTTGGGTTAAGGCCAAGTGCCTGGAACTTTTCACGGTCAACGTTGAGTTCATTCTCTGCAGCTTCAACACGTGGGTTCGGGAGATTCGCAATTTCAACACCAGTGAGCTTCGAGATAAGTTCCGCAAGATCACGAACTCGGTATGTCTCAGTTACTTGATTGAAGACCTTTACTTGATCGCCACGCTTTGGTGGATTCTCAAGGGCAATCTGGATGCAGCGCACGGTGTCACGAATGTGAATAAATGCACGGGTCTGGCCACCTGTTCCGTGAACGGTAAGTGGGTGGCCAATTGCTGCTTGCATCAAGAAACGATTAAGCACTGTTCCGTAGTCACCGTCGTAGTCAAAGCGATTAATAAGTCGCTCATCACGTGCCGTTTGTGGCGTCTGCGTTCCCCAAACGATTCCTTGGTGAAGGTCAGTAACTCGAATTTGGTCATTTTTAGCGTAGAAGGCAAAGAGAAGTTGGTCGAGCGTCTTGGTGAGGTGATACACCGATCCTGGATTTGCTGGGTGAAGAATTTCGCGCTCGAGGTCACCGTCTGGAGTTGGAACCTTGACTGTCAAGTAGCCCTCAGGAATTGGTGCTGAACCAGACCATCCGTAGCCGTAGACACCCATTGTTCCAAGGTGAACAAGTGCGATGTCTAGACCAGATTCAACAATCGCCACAAGAACGTTGTGGGTTCCAGTCACGTTGTTATCAACGGTGTAGCGCTTAGCTACTTCATTGCGCATTGAGTAAGGAGCGGCGCGTTGTTCTGCGAAGTGAACAATTGCGTCAGGGCGCTCAGACTTAAGTAGTGCTGCAAAACGGTCATATTCTTTGGCGAGATCGAGGTTAACGAACTCGATTGTCTTGCCAGAGATTTCTTTCCAGACCTTGACACGCTCTTGCATTGAAGTAATAGGTGTGAGCGAGTCGACTCCGAGCTCAACATCGATTGCTCGTCGACTGAGGTTGTCAATAACGATTACATCGTGACCAATGTCAGATAGATGAAGCGAGGTTGGCCAACCACAGAATCCGTCACCACCGAGAACAAGAACTTTCACAAATACTCCTTCGACACACAAAGTGCGCTGTATCTAAGTAAGAAAGCCTACCAACTCAATGAATTTTTTGAGTTCTATTGAGTTTTTAATTTTTTGCTCGCATTGT
>CAIKFN010000075.1 GCA_903826715.1 uncultured Actinomycetes bacterium | reverse complement strand
TCCCGACAATTTCCTGTCGACTGCGCTCGGAGAAGAATCATTAAGAAGCTACTGGACCCGGGCTCGATACCCGGCATCTCCACGAAAGTAAAACCCGTACCGCGAGGTGCGGGTTTTACTTATTTACAGTGACTATTTTTTAGCCTTCGGAGCAATAACCACAAAGCCATCACCTCGACGCTTTATTTTCCATCCCTGCCAGGCAAATTTCTCGATGTTGCTCATTCCATCAACGAGCAACTGTCTCGCAAGTATCCCTTTAACCGCTTTTGCGTCATGTCCTGCAGCGCCTGACCCATCACCAGATACGAAGACAACGTGGACAACGGTCGCCACAGTAGAAAGTTGATCGAAGTCAATTACTGCTTCATGTTCTTTTGGTAGCAAATTAATAACTGTTTTGTTTCGAAGCTTGCTCATGAGTGCAGTAGTTAGTGGCTCTTTCCAGAACTGGCCAACATTGCCTAGTGGCGAGAGTGCAACATCCATCTTCAATCGGTAATCCCCCACCAAATCTTCTCCTGTTGTTACTCCGTACAGACCAGATGGCACTAGCAGTCGTTTGCGCTGTGCGCCTGAGAGAGACACGGGGTCCAAGTGCCCCCAGACAACGCCCGTGTAGCGCTGATTTGCAGGAAGCAGCAATGGTTTCCCCGCGCACAGTGCTTTGGAGGAAACAACAGCACGGTCAAATAATTCTCCGCGAACTTTTAGAATTTTTTCTAGCTCAGCCTTCGAGCTTTTTGCGAGTGCACTGCGAAGCGCACCAACTACTTTCTTGCGTTCACTAGCTAGAAGCGCGTCAAAGACACCAGCCTTGGTGGCGAGGGCGCCGCCCTCTGCTTTGCCCTCAGAAGGTGGCACAAGTACAAAGACATTTTCACTCACCGGACTACGGTACCGGCTAGAAGTTACGCAGCGTTCAATACCTCAAGGTTTATTCCGTGAGCTTCTAGAAAGTGGCGGACCTTGATGACTTGATCGTCGGTCAGGTCCTTTGGACGAGTTGAACCAAATGACGTAACTTCTTCGTCAACAGTGACAGCCCAATTACCGCTGTGAGTTTCGTGAACAACACCAAAGCGTCCTAAGAGAACTAAAACGTCATGCCATTTAATGTTGTGATTTAACGGGTGACCGAAAATCTTTTGTGCGGTAGTTCGGTGACTGTGGTCAAGCTTGAATGGCATGATTGCTCCCTCTTTGAGGGACGAGGTTTTCTTCCCTCGTTTGCACTATCTACCTTTTAGATGCTCTTGTCAAGTAACGCGACGAGTTCTACGTGCTCTGTCATCGGAAATAGGTCGAAAGCCTCTAATTTCTTCAGCTCATATCCACCCGCCAAGAGCAGTTTGAGATCTCTGGCGAAGGTTGCAGCGTCACATGAGACATAGACCAGTCTGCGAGGTTCACGTCGTACCAGCGCGTCAACAACACCCTTAGCGAGTCCGCTACGAGGTGGGTCAAGGACAACAACGTCACCTGGCGCAACAGAGTCATTAATAGAGCGAGGAGTTACTGCCCATTCCTTTACCTTTAGGTGGCGAAGGCCATCACCGTTCTGTCGAGCGTCTCGAACCGCGTACGCAGAAGACTCAACTGCAGTTACTTTGCCCGTAGGGCCAACTGCCTTGGCGAGTGGAACGGCGAAGAGACCAACACCACTGAAGAGGTCGACTACGTGGTCGCCAGTCTTCACGTCAGCGAATTCAAGGACCTTCGATAGAAGCATCTGAGGTGCATCTTGGTGAGACTGCCAGAACGCACGCGGTCCTACTGAGAAGTAGTGACCTTGCACTTCTACGCGTGACTGGGTCGAAGGCTCTAGTGGCTCGCCATGAAGCGACGTGATCTCATAGATAGTTCCGCGATGAGTTTCTCTGCGAGATACTGCGAAGGGCTCGCCGTCGCCAATAGCTCGAAGTTCTACTTCTTCCGCCCCATCCCATGATGTTTGAAATGCCGGAGCGAATTTGGAGTTGGCAATCCAGCATGCATCAATTGCAATGAGTTCATGTGAGCGAGAGAGGTGAAGACAAAGCTGTCCGTCTTCATTGACTGAGCAGCGAAGTCGTGTACGAGATCCTTCGCCGCTTCCTTCTGGTGCGGTGATGGTGACGTCGTAGTCAATCCCCGCAATGCGCTTTAGGTGCTCAGTTACAAGAGCCTTTTTCCAGTCGTATTGAGCAGTCTTAGAAGCGTGCTGCAAGTCACAGCCGCCGCATCCTCCCGGGTAGGCGAAGTTACAAGGAGCCTTAACACGCTCAGGACTTGCTTCGAGGACTTCGACCGCGTCACCACGAGAAAAGCTGGCGGTTGTTTCGGTGACACGAACGTTGACAAATTCGCCAGGAAGTGTGTGGCGGACAAAGACAACGCGACCATCTGGCATCCGTCCAACGGCACCGCCAGTTGCTGGGCGTTCAATATGTACGGGCACTGGTGCCGCTAAGGAATTGTCACTACTCACCTAGTAATCCTACTTAGGAAAGGATCAAAGTTGCGATTCGAGAAAAGAAGCAAGGTGATCAACAATTCGAACACCGTCTGGGCGAGTTGCACCGTACAGCGTTGTTCCAGGATTCGCTTCTAGGACCACCCAGCCATCAGGACCTAGAAGTAGATCAACGCCACTCCACAACAGACCGAGTGAATGCGATGCCTCAACCGCGAGTTCTTTTGCTTCTTCTGGAACATCAACAGCTTCTTCGAAGTGTGAACCCTGAGCAAGGTTTGTACGCCATTCACCGGGTGCTGGCCTGCGGCGAAGTGTGTAGACAACTTCCCCATTAATAACTGTTGCTCTCAGATCATCACTCCATTCAACGAGCGGCTGAACAATGTACGACTCATCATTAGGAACATCAGTGCCTGGCACTTTTTCAACCCCGTGCCCACCGCTACCTCTGCGTTTCTTCAGTACCACCTGTATTTCATTTACTGGTCCTTTTGCGAGGTGTGTGTCTGGATGTGCAACACCACTGCGCTGAAAGTTAAGTGCGGTTTTCCACTTGTCGCTTGCATTGTCGTGAAGCGAAGGATTGTTTAGCACCAGTACCCCACGTTGTTCGAGAGCAAGACCTCGAGCGATGTTCACTGCTTTACCGCTTCGAAGTATTGCCAGGTCAACATCACTACGCACAAGGTCACCAGCCGGTTCGTCCCACCACATAACTACCTCATGGCCGCGAAGCATCAGATTTTCTGCGAGTGAATTGTTGCGACCTAGTTCGTAGAGCGCAGATGGCGGACCAGTACGACCTTTTTCACGCGCACTTGTGAGAATGGCAATGACGGCCACTAAGCGTTTGGTGTGAGCCCAGCGCGCTCTAAGAAAATATCAACGAGTGCCGAAACTCGGCGTCGCGCTTGAGGAGTTTCCTCTACGGCCATTTCCAACATCTCAGTTGAATATATACCTGGGTCACGTGAAAGCTCAAACCACTCATTGAGCAACTGTCCATCAATTTCTGGATGGAACTGCACTGCAAGATTTTTGCCAACTGCAAATGCCTGTACTGCGCGCTCTGAGCTTGCAAGAATTTCTGCATTCTCAGGCGTGGTGCATGAGTCATAGTGAAATTCGAACCATGGACCAGTAGAAATACCCGATCCCGCAACTGGTTCAATTTCATACCAACCAATTTCGGCTTCTGGTGCTTTTGAAACCGTGCCACCGTGAAAGGTGCAGAGTGCTTGGGCGCCGAAGCAGATACCTAAAACTGGAATGTCCTTTGCGACAGCGTCGCCAATAAGACCGAGCTCGCGGTCAAAC
>CAIKFN010000074.1 GCA_903826715.1 uncultured Actinomycetes bacterium | reverse complement strand
GCGTAGCCCAATGGCAGAGGCAAGGCGCTTAAACCGCCTCCAGTGTGGGTTCGAGTCCCACCGCCCCTACGCGGTATTTGGTCGTCTAATTCTTTAGTATCGTTGCTCCGTGGCTAAGAGTTCAACAGGTAAATGGGTAAGTAGGGTAGGAGCTTCTGGAGGCGGAAAGGCCTACAAGAAGTCACGTCCTGGCAATTACTACGGCGTGCTCGCAATCATTGTCATTCTTGGACTCGCAACGACGGTCTATTCACGTTACGAATACCAGAACCCATCAGTCACCACTACATCAGTGGCAGGCGCTCAGCCAGCTATTGGCACAAGTTGGTACGAAGCATTGAATGTGGAAGCATGCGGCGTTAGTTATACGCTTGCACCAAACACCAATGCAAAGTCGGGCCTGACTGTTGGCGCCAATAACGTACTTCACGTTGCTCCAATTTCTGCAAATGAAACCGGTACCAAGGCAACGCTCGCGCTCTTCGCTTCAGAGCAACACGGCATTGTTGCTACTTCTTCAAGTTTGGCGTTACCAACCGCTACGGGAATTGCTAACCCTGCAACAACGTGGAAGAACGGCGATAAGTGTGGGCCAACAACTAAGTACGCAGGAAAGACCGGACAGGTTGAATACGCCTACTGGATGTATGGACAATCCAAGCCAACAATTGTGACAGATCCTGCAATGGTTCCGTTCTCGGCTAACGAAATGAGCATCACCATGGCATTTGAGCCAAGTGGTGTAACTCCTTCAAAGCCAGGTTCGTCAACAGTTAATGCAATGGTTAAGAGCATTGTCCTTGCCGCATCGACAACTACTACAACAACACCTAGCGGCTCACTGAGCACTATTCCAGTTGGCTCAACGGTAGTTCCAAGTACTCCAACCTCAATTCTTCCTACGACGACGACACCTGCGGGCTGATCTTGAAGTCGATCATTCTGGTCGGCGGTAAGGGAACGAGGCTTCGTCCTCTAACGTACGAAACCCCTAAGCAAATGTTGCCGCTCATTGGACGTCCAATGATTGAATGCGTCTTTGAGTCACTTGCCAAACACGGTGTGACTGACGCCGTACTTTCACTCGGGTACTTGCCAGACCGATTCATTGAAAGCTACCCAGAAAGCGTTATCGCGGGGGTTCGAGTTACCTACGCAGTCGAGCCAGAACCGCTTGACACCGCTGGTGCTATTCGCTTCGCTGCGGCACACGCTCACATTGACGACACCTTTCTTGTTGTTAACGGAGACGTATTAACTGACCTCGACGTCACAAGACTTATTGGTTTTCACAGAGCTCACGGGGGAGAGGGCACAATTGCTCTTCACCCAGTTGTTGACCCTTCACGCTATGGCGTGGTGCCAACAACTCCAGACGGTCGCGTTATTGAGTTTGTAGAAAAGCCTGCCCGTGAAGACGCGCCAACGAACCTGATCAATGCTGGGACATACGTCTTTGAGCCCAGTGTTCTACGTCGCATTGCTCCGTCGGGGCGCGTGAGTGTAGAACGCGACACATTCCCAGCACTCGCAAAAGATGGTGTGCTCTATGCCATGCCAGACAATGCTTACTGGATTGATACAGGAACTCCACAGACGTATCTTCAATCAAACATTGATGTACTTACTGGACGTGACAAAATAACGTCATTCAGCGGGATTGTTGATGGAACATGGATTCACCCGCAAAGTCGAGTTGATGCTTCGGCGAAATTTGTTAACGCCGTTATTGACCAAGACTGCTACGTCGGTCCAAACGTTGTCATTGAAAACTCAGTACTTCTTCCTGGTGCGGTGGTTGAAGAAGGCTCAGTGGTCAAGTGGTCAATCATTGGCCCTGAAGCAGTTATTGGGAGTTTCTCTACTCTTGGTGCAACGTGCGTCGTTGGTGCCAAGGAGCACGTGGCCCCAGGTTCATCGCTTTCAGGTGATGTGCGCCTGGGTGGCGTGTAACTACCTAAACAAGTCGTTTGAAGCTGGACGGATGACGTCATCTTTGACGGAACCCTCACCAAAGTAGGACTCGTCAAGTCCGCGAAGAATTGCAAACGGCGTTCCTTCGCTTTTGCCGAGCACTAAGTTCGCTGCTCCCGCAATCTCATCAATGATTGCGACTTCGGTTACTTCTAGAACTCTGCCTTCAGCATCAAGAGTGCCACGAAGATCGAGAATGGGCTTTAATCCTGCTGAACCAAGTGCCACATCGGTAACGCCAGTGCGCCACACACGACCAAACGTGTCAGTCACCACAACACCAACTTCTATGCCTGTGCGGCGCGCTAGTTCTGCGCGAAAACGCCTTGCTGATCGGTCAGAGTCTTTAGGAAGTAGCACAGCAGTGCCTTCAGCGGTATTGGAAAGGTCAATACCGGCATTGGCATTGACGAATCCATGATGCGTTTCGGTGATTCGCATTGGTCCACGACGTCTAATAACTCGCTTTGATTCTTCGCTGATGAGTCGGTCCTTGTGCTCGTCGGTTCCATCAAATGCAACGACCTGTCCTTCTGACTTTGAAACAATTTTGCTCGTCACGGTTACAAGGTCGTGGTGCTGAAGTGTGTGGCCACCCTTTTCGAGGGCATCAAGAAAGAGCGTGACTAAATCGTCACCTTCGTTTACTTGGCCAACACCGAGTATTGGAAATATTCGAAGTTCGTTCATGACAACACCGCAGCGGCGAGTTGCTTGGCGTGATCTGGATTAGCCATGATGGTGGTGGTGACAATGACGTTCATTCCAAGTGCCTTGATTTCATTTTCGTGCTTGGCGTCTTGTTCATCAATGATGAATGTGCCAACGAGCCCTTGGTAGTACTTCGCAACCCCCACACACGAGACGTCGTGTCCGAGCTCGTTGAGTAGTCGGTCAGCTGGTCCCTTTAGAGCGGCTCCATTGATGATTGGCGAAACTGCAACGACGTCGCTGTGGCGTTCGCGCAATATCTCACGAATTCCAGGGACCTGAAGAATTGGTTCAATTGAGATTAGAGGGTTTGATGGAGCAATGACAATTCGAGATGAAGCGGTTAGTGCAGCAATAGTTTCTGGTGTTGGAGTTGCAGCTGCAGCGCCACTAAATGAAATTGAATTCACTGCGACCCCGTGATGATGGCGCACAAAGTATTCCTGAAAACTAAGAGTTCCAATTTCAGTGCTGAAAATTGTTGAGACGACATCATTGGTAACTGGCAGCAGGCGAATGTCAACGCCGAACTTCGCACAGAGTTCTTGTGCAACTTGTGTTTTCGTTGCGCCTTCACTAAAGCGTTGTGTGCGGTAGAGGTGGGTTGCAAGGTCACGGTCGCCGAGGCCGAACCATGATTCTCCTCCGAGATCACCAAGCTCTTTCATTACGCGCCACGTCTCACCCTTAAGTCCCCATCCGAGTTCTTCGTTGTTGAGACCACTGAGCGTGTAGCTAATGGTGTCAAGATCTGGACAGATACTCAGACCATGCAGAACGAGGTCGTCACCGACGTTGACAACGGCAGTTAACTCCTTGGCCTCGAGGGTGCCACGTAAAGCTCGCAAGAGTCGTGCGGCGCCTACGCCACCGCTGAGAACAGATATCACTCTCGAAACCTTAGGGGCGCTTGGGTAGGATTGAGTGTTGTGAGCAATAATTCGTTTGTTACAGGGTGGCCAGGGGCCCCAGCAGCGGTGGCATTTCGCCTAGACGGCACAATCGCGAATCGGGTGGCTGAGATTGGAGACATGAGCGAAGTTCGCCCGTGGGCTTCGGTTTCAAAGTTGGCGGTCTCATTTGCCTTTGGTGTCGAGTTTGACTGGGAATCTTGCAAGCCATCGACACACGCTGGGCCAGTCGGGTCATTTATTGCAAACCTACTTTCGCACTCGAGCGGACTGGGTCTTGAAGAAGGAGATCCAGTTAGCCAAGTTGGTAAAAAGAGAATTTACTCAAATTATGGAATAAATACTGCTGTTAAAGAAATAATTGAGGACCATGACCCCGCCAGTTGGCTTCGTTTGAGAGTTTTTGCTGGTCTTGGTATGAGCAGCACAAGCCTCCAAGGTCGCCCATCAGATGGTGTCACTGGCTCAACAGAAGACTTGGTCACCTTTGCAAAAGCTTGGTTACTTTCGCAAGGAATTTCTGAGGTAACACGTAATCGGCTCATTACGCCCTACGCCCCTCAACTAGACGGCATTGTTCCTGGCTTTGGAAGTTTTTCTCCGTGCCCGTGGGGGCTGGGCCCTGAGGTTAGAGGAACAAAGGAACACTGGATGGGTGACTGGCCAGAAGACAGTTTTGGACACTTTGGGAAAAGTGGCGCGCTTATGTTAATGAATGTTCGAGAAAAGATTGCCGTTGTTGCAACAAGCACCGAAGAGTTTGGCCCATGGGCAGTTCGGCTTTGGCCACAGTGGACTAGTGAAATGCGTAAGAGAGCACTTAATTCGTGAGCGAACAAAGCGTGAAGCGAACTATTGCGGTATCAATTGATCAGCTATACCGTGATCAACCTGGCGGAATCGGCACGTACGTTCGCGGGTTGCTGCACGGGCTTAGTCAAGTGGGCGGTAGCGAAATCGTGGGTATCGCTCCACGAGGTGATGTCCCAAGTGGCCTACAACTTAGTTCAGTGTCAAAGGCTGCGCTCGGAGTAAAACTTCTGACACGTGCGTGGCCTAACTTCTCCCTCGGAGTTCCAAAAAATGCCAGCGTGGTCCACGCAACTTCAATGGCTGGTCCGTTTAATGGAGGGCTAAGCGCGATTCATTCTGTTGCTATGCACGACTTACTCTGGCGTGATGAACCAAGCGCAACAACGAGTGCGGGTATTGCATTTCACGAACAGCGTTTAGAACTGCTGGCTCGAAAGAAAAACATACGAATTTTTACTTCGTCACCCGGTCTTAAAGAACGGCTTGTTGTTGAAGGATTTGACGCTTCGCGCATTGTCCCAATCCGACTTGGTGTTGATGATGAGTCAGTCACTCCGGCGAGCAGTTCTGATGTTGGAGAAATGCTCTCCAAGCTTGGAGTTACCGGGCCGTTTACCTTTTACGCGGGTACGCGTGAACCCAGGAAGAATCTTGCATCACTCATCGCGGCGCACCGCCGCGCTCGTGAAACATCTCCAGAACTTGGCCCACTCGTTATTTCTGGTTCAAAGGGATGGGGAGAAGTCTCTACAGAAGATGCGACTGTCGTTGGTCTGGTCGATTGGAGCATGCTTAAGGGTCTCTATCGTGACTGCACAGTTTTTGCATACGTTCCACGCGCCGAAGGTTGGGGGCTTTCACCAATTGAAGCCTTGAATGCAGGTGCGCGAGTAGTCGCAAGTTCAACAACACCAAGTGTCAACACCAACGAGAACGTTGTGCTGGTAGACCCCCGGAGTGAAGAATCAATTGCGGATGGCTTAGTGCGTGCACTGGCACTTCCTCTGCACGATCAGAAAAGAAAGATGTCAGTTTCTGAGTTCACATGGAAGAACTGTGCTCTTGATCACTTGGCTGGCTGGGCATGAAAGTAGCTCTCGACGTCTCTGCAGTACCGCAAAAGATTGCTGGCGTGGGACGTTACATTGCCGAAATTGCCAGGCGACTACCTGAAGAAGGAGTGGAGACCACGCTTGTTACTAGGAAGAATGACGCTCAGCGCTGGTCGAAACTATCAAGCGCAATGCTTTCACCGGTTGTCCCTGATAACCGAGTTCAGCGACTCGCCTACGAAGCATTACTTCTCGGATCAAGTGGGGCAGCGAAAAACGCTGATGTATGGCACGGACCTCACTACACAATGCCTCGCGGCTCAAAGACTCCTTGTGTCGTAACAATTCACGACCTGATGTTTTTCACCAATCCCGAGTGGCACGAAAAGTCAAAAGTTGCCTTCTTTCGTCGCGCGATTTCGTATTCAGCTAAACACGCCAAAGTCTTGCTAAGCATCAGCGACTTTACGGCTCGACAAATTGAT
>CAIKFN010000073.1 GCA_903826715.1 uncultured Actinomycetes bacterium | reverse complement strand
ACGTTCCACAACGCCGTCACTTTATTCAGACAAACGCAAAAGACGTTCGATTCCTAGACATCTAGGAGCAGAGGAAACATGGCACGTAAACCAAAATCAATACCAAGTAACGAACCAGCCGGCGAAGAAGTTGTTGGCTACATAGAGCCAATTGAAATCAATCTAGAAATGGAGCGCTCGTTCCTCGAGTACTCCATGTCAGTAATTGTGTCGCGCGCTCTTCCAGACGCACGTGACGGACTCAAACCAGTTCACCGTCGAATTCTGTACTCGATGTTCGATCAAGGACTACGACCTGACCGTCCACACTCCAAGTGCGCAAGCGTTGTTGGAAACGTTATGGGTACGTATCACCCACACGGCGACTCAGCTATTTACGATGCGCTTGTTCGAATGGTTCAAGACTTCGCAATGCGTCACCCACTTATTAGTGGTCACGGAAACTTTGGTGGCACCGGACCAGACGAAGGCGCCGCAGCAATGCGTTACACCGAATGTCGTCTCGCTCCACTCGCTCTCGAAATGCTCGACTCGATTGATGAAGATACTGTTGATTTTGAACCCAACTACGACAACTCAACACAGCAACCAACCGTTCTTCCATCGCGCTTTCCTAACCTTTTGGTTAACGGATCTCAGGGAATCGCTGTTGGTATGGCGACAAAAATTCCACCACACAACCTCGGTGAAGTTATTGACGCAACATTGCACCTACTGGCTAACCCAGAGGCAACACCTGATGACTTGATGCAGTTTGTTAAGGGACCAGACTTTCCAACGGGTGCACAAATCCTTGGTCGTCAAGGCATCCTCGATGCATACCGAACTGGCCGTGGATCAATCAAGATGCGCGCCGTTGCAGAAATTGAAGAAACAAAGAATGACGTACGAATAGTAATTACAGAATTCCCGTATGAAGTTTCTGTTGAATCAATTGAAGAGAAAGTGTACGAACTTGTAAAAGCAGGAGAGCTTGACGGAATCTCCGCCATGCAAAACGACTCTGCAGGTCGCCAAGCACGCCTCGTAATTAAGTTGAAGCGCGATGCGAATGCCAACGTCGTTCTTAACAAGCTGTACAAGAACACCTCACTGCAAACAACATTCTCGGTCAATACCTTGGCGTTGGTTGATGGTGTTCCTCGTACTCTGAACTTGGCACAAGCACTAACGCATTACATTGCCCACCAAGTTGAAGTCATCACACGTCGTACACAGTTCAGACTGCGTAAGGCTGAAGCGCGAGCTCACATTGTTGAAGGCCTTCTTAAGGCAATCGACATGCTTGACGCTGTTATTAAGACCATCCGTGGATCTGATGATCGTGGAGCGGCACGTATTTCGCTGATGGCGGCACCGTTCTCATTCTCTGAGGAGCAGGCGAACCACATCTTGGACATGACGCTTTCACGACTCACAAAACTGGGGCGCAAAGAGCTCGATGATGAAATGGCCAAGCTCGCTGAAACAATTAAAGAACTTCAGTCAATTCTTGCGAGTGATAAAAAACTCCGCAAAGTTATCTCTGATGAAATGTCGGCCATTCGAGACAAGTACGCAAATGATCGCGTTACCGAAATCGTTAATGACCCAGGCGAACTTGGTGTTGAAGACCTCATCAAGGATGAAGAGATTGTTATCACCATGACCCAAGCGGGTTATGTGAAAGCAGTTGCTTCGGATTCATTCAGAGTTCAAGGACGCGGAGGTCGTGGAGTCCAAGGCGCAAAGCTAAAGGATGAAGACTTTGTAGACCAGATTGTCTACACAACATCGCACTCATTCCTGCTTCTGTTTTCTAACCGCGGTCGCGTGTTCAGACTTCGTGGTCACGAGATTCCAATGAAGGAGCGCACGGCGAAGGGAACAGCAGTTGTTAACTTGCTGAACCTACAGCCGAATGAATCAATTCAGGCAATTGTCTCGACGCAGGACTTTCCAAAAGACAAGTTCCTTGTATTTGCAACCGCTGACGGGATGGTTAAGAAGACTGCATTCAGTGAATATGACAAATCTCGCCGTGAGGGTTGGATTGCCATCAAGCTCAAAGACGGCGACGAAGTTGTTCGAGTAATTCCTACAACTGGTGCAGACGATCTCATGGTTGTTACCTACCGAGGAATGTCAATCAGGTTCAACGAAGAAGAAGTTCGTGAAGTTGGTCGTGACTCACAAGGTGTTCGTGGCATCAAGCTCAAGGCAGATGACAAGTCAATTTCTCTCGACGTCGTTCGAGAAGATGCAGATCTCTTTGTTGTAACCGATACAGGATTTGGTAAGCGAGTTAAGACTGAGCGTTTCAATCGACAAGGTCGTGGTGGTCAAGGTGTTCGTGCAATCAAACTGAGCGCTGCCCGTGGATTTGTGGTTGCTGCATTCATGGCGAACATCAACGACGAGTTGCTGCTCGCTTCAAGTGGTGGAGTACTTATTCGTACACCAGTACGTGAAGTTTCATCACAAGGTCGCGACGCCACCGGAGTTCGAGTTATGAACCTCGACGAAGGTCACACCGTTGCTACTGCTGCTGTTGTGCCGGCCGACGTAGAAGAGGT
>CAIKFN010000072.1 GCA_903826715.1 uncultured Actinomycetes bacterium | reverse complement strand
AGAAATCAGGCTTACGGTGTTCTACGAAAGCATTACGGCCTTCTTGTCCTTCTTCAGACATGTAGAACAACATTGTGGCGTCACCAGCAAGTTGCTGTACACCAGCGAGTCCGTCTTCAGCAGCATTGAATCCTGCCTTCAGCATACGAAGAGCCATTGGTGAAAGCGTCAAGATCTGGCGACACCACGCAATTGTTTCTTTCTCAAGATCTGCAAGAGGAACAACCGTGTTGACAAGGCCCCAGTCGTAAGCGGTCTGCGCGTCGTACTGACGGCATAAGAACCAAACTTCTTTTGCACGCTTGATGCCAATGGTGCGAGCAAGGAGCGATGAACCGTATCCACCATCGAATGATCCAACCATTGGACCGGTTTGTCCAAAGCGTGCATTGTCTGCGGCGATAGAGAGGTCGCATACGAGGTGAAGGATGTGACCCCCACCAATGGCGTAACCAGCGATTTGTGCAATGACTGGCTTTGGGAGGCGGCGAATCTGAATCTGAAGATCAAGAACGTTAAGGCGACCTACGCCTTGCTTGGCGACTTCATCGTCACCAATGTATCCGTCGTTGCCACGAATCTTCTGGTCGCCACCACTACAGAACGCGTCAGGTCCAGCACCAGTGAGGATGATGGCACCTACAGAGATGTCGTCGCGAGCAACTGAAAATGCGCGCTCTAGTTCGAACAGTGTTTGTGGTCGAAATGCATTACGTCGTTCTGGACGATTTATAGTGATGCGAGCAATTCCCTCACCTACTTCGTAGATGATGTCGGTGTAGTCGCCCTTCTTTTCAAAGACAGGCAGTGGTGCCGAGCGAAACTGCTCGACTGGGTCAATTGGTAATCCATGAATAACGGTCTCAGACATAGAGACCACGCTACCTGCCTATTAGACAGGTGCTACAACTATCCCTGGTGTGGCCCTATCTGCTGGTCGTTCTTCATGACTCCTAAGGCGCTCGTCTAGTTTCGCCTGAACAGCGGCGTAGGCCGGGTCATTGAAGAGGTTCACGCGCTGGAGCGGGTCATCAATCAAGTTGTAGAGCTCGCCTTCGCTGCCGTCATGAACAGTGCCCTTTTGGTAACGCGTCAGCATGAACTCATTTGTTAGAGCGGTACGAACATGGACAGAGACTCCAAAGAGGTCTGAATCCCACTCGGTAATAGTCGCGTCAAAGTTTCGCTGCTTCGCGTCATCGTTATCTACTGGCAACGGTCCGGCCTCTACATACTCAGGTGTAGGTAGTCCAGCAACTTGCATAAACGTTGCCGCTAGAGACACGAGACTTACAGGAGCGCTAACAACCGCCGGTGAAGTATTTGACGATGGAGCAGGCTTCCAGATAAGTGGCAGGCGCATGAGACCGTCAACGTGATACGCACCCTTAAAGAGAAGACCGAAGTCGCCTCCTAATTCACCGTGGTCAGTTGTAAAGACAATGTCCACGTCATCAGTCCAACCCTTGGCTTCGATGGTCTTAAGTACACGACCAATCGCTTCGTCAATGAGTTCAATCTCTACTGCGTTTAGTGCGGTGATTTCTCGAAGTTGGTCTGCAGTGAGAGATGACGGCACCCAGTGCTTTGGTGCTTCGTAGTTGCTTACTAACTTGCCGTCGTACCAGAGTCGCCAGTGCGCAGCCTTCTGATCAAGAAGTGTTTCACGCTCTGATGCAGATTCTGGATAGTTCTCAGGAAGTGGAACGTCCTTCCAATCAATGCGCCCAACTTCAGACTTCGGTGGATCCCACGGATGGTGAGGGTCGGGAAAACTCATCCAGCAGAACCAGTCAGAATCTTCGTTCTGTTGTTCTAGCCAGTTGATTGTTCGATCAGCAATCCAGTCAGTGTGATACAGCTCTCTTGGAATATCGTTCGACCAGGCCTGCACTGCTCCAGTATCTCCGCCACCCATGTCATTTACATTCAATTCCATGTTGAGATTCGGGTAGAAACTTGTTAGATACTCAGGGTGTTCCTCGGTAATGAACTTTCCGTAGTGCAGGGTACGAGCAATTCCGTGAGTAGCGAATTCCATGTGATCGAATCCACGGTGAGGGCCCATGCGACCATCGAACCAAGGCTGTTCAATCGTTGGAATACCAAGTTGCGCAAATGAGTTCTCTGCGAAGCGACCAAAAACATCAAGGAATGGCTCGAAGTGCGACTTACCAATAAGGGCAGTTGCATACCCAGCGTCATGGAGTTCTTCAGCGAATGATGGAGCGTCTACGCGAAGCGCAACACCATTCATCCATGCGCCGTGCGTGGTTGGGAACTGCCCAGTCAGCATTGACGCACGAGACGGCATGCAGACAACAGACGAAGGCTGACAGCGTTCGTAGCGAATGCCTTCTGCTGCAAGCTTGTCAACAACAGGTGTGCGCGCAATTGTTCCGCCGTTAGCGCCAACTGTGTCGTAGCGCTGTTGGTCGGTTGTAATAAAAAGAATTTTGCGTCCCATGATTACTTCTTCACTTTCTGCTCTGCGATTTCTTTAATTTTCTCCAACGCGCCCATTGTTCCAGCACCAATAAGTAGTGCGAGTACTTCTGGTTCTGCTGTTGTTGAGTAAATGCACAATGTGTCGTTAGGTGCGATTTCAATCACGTCAATGATTCCGTAGTGAAATGAATAGAGAGGCGCTGTGATCTTGTACGCGAACCTGCGAAGTGTCGGATCCACTGTGAGAATTTCTTCGGGCATGTCCACTCCCATAGAAACGGTGATGACGCGAATGCGAGTTTCTGGGTCGTACGTTGCCTTAATGATGCCGGGGAACCAGTCAGGTTGTGACTCAGGGACTTTAATAATGTCCCATACCGTGTCGGGATCTGCAGCAATACGTATTTGTTGTCGAATCGATGCCACACATCCCCCTTGGACGTTCATAACTTAGCCTCAGAACCCGTAAGGTTTGTGCGTGCAAAGTTTGTTAGCTATTGATCTACCCCTCGGGAAAGCTCTGGCGCGCGTACTCCTTGACTGCGTGAGCAAAGAACAAGCATTTTGCGTTCTAGATCAACGTCTTTCACCCCGGAGGCGTGACGAAGATCTCGCACTCTTAGGAGCAACATCAGTACTTACTAGTGAAGGAACTCAAGTAATCGCTGGAGGCCGTGAAGTAGAGAATGGAACTGGTCTGGTGATGCTCACATCGGGTTCGAGTGGAACGCCAAAGGCCGCAGTGCACACGTGGAACGCACTTCGAGCGAGTGCTCGAATAACACAGGCGACGCTACGTAGCGTCGAACCACCGGTTTGGTATCCGTGTCTGCCAGCTAGTCACATTGGTGGACTCGCAGTACTTCTTCGCGCATTGTTGAGTGACGCATCGCTCGTATGGGGAGATGCAGATGACGTAGCGTCGGGTCCTACAAAAGGCGCAACACACATTGCAGTAGTTAGAACACAATTAGTTCGCCATAATCTCAGTGGATACAAAACCGTTCTTCTTGGTGGCGCTCGCCCACCAGACGGCGTCCCCGCGAATGTAGTTACTACATGGGGCATGACCGAAACCGGTTCAGGAATTGTTTATGACGGCTTCGCACTTCCTGAAGTGCAACTCTCGGTGCTTAACGGAGAAGTCATTGTTAAGACTCCTACTTTGTTTAGTGCTTACAGAGATGCTCCACGACCAAGCGTTACTGGGCCAGACGCAACATCCGACTGGTTCCCAACCGGTGACGCTGGTGAAATAAACGATGGAAAACTTTCCATTCACGGACGCATTGGTTTTGTCATTAATACCGGCGGTGAAAAGTTATGGCCCGAAGACCTTGAAACGGTGCTTTCAACTCTTGATGGCATTACTGATGTAGCGGTAACTGGAGTTGAGGACCCTGAATGGGGTCAGCGAGTCGTGGCGCTGGTTGTTTCAAACGGACAGAAACTTGATGACGCAATAACAAACATTGCTGCAGAACGAATTGGTCCATGGGCCAAGCCCAAAGAGATCAGGTACGTCGCTGCAATTCCACGAACTGGCAATGGCAAGATTCGTCGAAGCGAACTTACTTTCCTGCACTAACAACGCCACCAGTTGGTTGCGTTGTAGTTCCACCATCGACGGTAATTGTTTGGCCCGTTACCCACGATGTTGTATCGCTTACGAGTGCGAGTGCAACTGATGCAATATCTCCTGGTTCACCAAGTCGCTTGAGAGGAATATGGCGCACTACCTTCTCTTCGTTCTTCTCCCAAAGCTCTCGAGCTAACTCAGTGCGAACAAGTCCCGGAGCAATGGCGTTCACTCGAACAGAAGGAGAAAGCTCCCAAGCGAACTGCTTTGTTAAGTGAATGACTGCAGCCTTGGAAACGTTGTACCAACCAATTCCTGGCTCGGGCATGAGACCACCAATTGACGCAATATTTAGAACGACTCCACCGTGGTCCTTCATCCATTGATGCCACGCAGCAGCAGTGTGAGTGACAATCGACATCTGATTTACTTCAACTGTCTTTTGCATTTGCGAATCGCTGATGTCGACAAGTGGACCAAAGTATGGATTTGTTGCTGCATTGTTTACAAGGATGTCGAGTGATCCAAATTTGGCAATCGTGTCACTAACAACTCGGTCTGCATCACTTCTTGAGCCCACGTGCGCAACAACTGCCGCTACGTTTTCGTGGTCGCTGAAGGTTGCCAGGGCCTCATTGAGGTTTTCTTCTTTCCTTGAAGAGATGACAACCTTGGCGCCGTTGTCGTGGAGTGCGTGTGCAATAGCTAGGCCAATCCCCCTACTCGCCCCAGTAATTAATGCGACTTTTCCATTTAGATTTGTACTCATAATTGAAAGATTAGGTCACTCACTACGCTGATGAAGTGACGAATCGACTTCAGGGTGCATCAAGCGCATACTTGCACCAACACGCAGAAAATCCCGTGGACTGGTGGCCCTGGGGCCCCGAAGCACTCGCCGAGGCAAAGAAGCTCGACCGGCCGATCTTTCTTTCCATTGGATACGCCGCGTGTCACTGGTGCCACGTTATGGCGCACGAGTCATTTGAAGATGAGGCAATCGCACAACAAATCAATGAATCATTTATCCCCATAAAAGTTGACCGTGAAGAACGCCCCGACGTTGATGCCTTTTACATGGCTGCTACTCAATTAGTTTCTGGACACGGCGGATGGCCAATGTCAGTGTTCTTACTTCCTGACGGCAAACCATTCCTTGCTGGAACGTACTACCCACCAACTGATCGAAACGGCCAAGTTGGTTTTCCGAGACTACTGAGTGCGCTAAGCGACGCCTGGACTTCACAGCGATCGGTGGTCGAAGAACAAGCCCACAAACTCTCTGAAGCCTTAGAGCGTGAGATTGCTTTTGTTGATCACCTGAAGGTTCACGACGCAGTAGTGGATTTGAAGGTTGTTCGCCAAAAACTTCGTGGCGAGCTGGTCAAAAACTCTGATCCTCTAGGTGGATTTGGCGGAGCTCCAAAGTTCCCTCGTCCTTCGTACGTCGAAGCACTTCTCGAGTTCAAAGACGAAGAAACCAGGGACGTGGTCGCAACAACACTTAATGCAATGTCGAGAGAAGGAATGTACGACCACTTACGCGGCGGGTTCGCTCGCTACAGCGTTGATGCAGAGTGGCACGTACCGCATTTCGAGAAAATGCTCTGCGACCAAGGACTGCTCGCCAGAGCCTATTTACAAGCTGCCAAGCACGAGTCCACAAGCGAATGGCGTGATGTAGCGCTCGACACAATCAATTTTGTTCTTAGTGATTTGAGAATTGAAAAAGGATTCGCATCATCGCTCGATGCTGATGCTGATGGCGAAGAAGGCTCACACGTCACATGGACTTCGAATGAAGTTGTCAGCACACTTGGTGACGCAACGATCACTAAGCGCATTATTGATCGATTCCGAATAAGCGATCCGGGGCTTTTTGAAGGAAAATCAATTCCCCGCCTTGCTAGTGGCGAACCATTCGTCGAACCGGCAGAACTCGTGAAGTCAATTGACACGCTGCGTCATGTTCGCTCTGCGCGAGTGCAACCGGGAAGAGATGAGAAAGTCATTTTGGAATGGAACGCCATGTTCGCATCGGCGTGTCTTAGAAGTGACGACGAAACACTCATTGCAGAAGGCGTGGCTCTTCTTAACTCACTTCGTACTTCGCATTTCTCGAACCAGACGTGGTGGCGAACAGAAAATTTGCAGGCTCACGCCACGGCGAGCGATCTTGCGTGGTTGCTTGATGCCTACATTGACGCGTTCGAATGCACTGGCGATGACACGTGGACCACACGTGCCAGCGAACTTGCTACGTATCTAGTGGTGCACCACTGGGACGGCGAGGTGCCGAGTAATAAAACACCAAATGTTGGTCAGGGCTTCTTTACCCAGAGCAATCACGTCCAAGACCTCCCCTCTCGGCCTAAGGAAATCTTTGATGGAGCAACGCCATCAAGTCATGCAGTTGCTTGTCGGGCACTAGCTCGACTCGCGCTGTGTCTTGGAGATAACAACTCGCTCAGCATTAGCCAGCGACTCGTTGAACTAGCGAGTTCACTTGTGGCGACTCACCCTGGCTCAGTGCCTGATTTAGTAAACGCCGCTGGTTACGCGCTAAGCGGTGTGGAGATAGTTATTCCCGGGGCACCAAATGAGCTCTCTAAGCACGTACGATCATTACCCATGGTTCGAAGCGTCCTCATAACCGGAAACGGCTCGTCGCCACTCCTCAGTGGGCGAAGCGCAGGTTTGGCGTATGTCTGTAGAGCAGGTGTTTGTCAGCTCCCCGTTAACTCAATTACTGAACTCAACCAACAACTTCAAGACGCCGTGGCATTATGAAGTTCTTTAACCGCGACCCTGCGTCAAAGGCAATTAAAAAACTAGTTGAGAAGACTTCGCATCGTGACGAAGTAAATCTGTCACCTGGCGACAAGGTATTTGGATTAGTTCTTGGTTCAACAAACGAAACAACCACCGTTGTAGACCTCAGCTCCCAGTCAATCGTGCGATGGAGAATTCCATGGCCAGATGATTATGAAACTGACCTCGCGATGTTTGATGTTGTTGAAGGTGTGCTCGGCGCAGACATTGAACGAAATGACCTGGCACAACCTGAAGCGGTAACGCTAAGTGAACTTCCCCGTCGACTTGGCTCTTACAAAGGTCGTCGCGTTAAGAAGTGGCTCGACCAACTCGCAAGCCCTGCTGATGGTCCACTGTTTGGTTTCCGTGGACCGTCTGCTCCGTACTGGGAATTTCGTGGAGAACGACCAAGCGTGGCGTTAATTGCAGCCGACCGTGGACCTCAGCTACTTCGTCGAAGTGATGACGGATCAACGTGGGTCAGATTCGGATGGTCCGGAGATGACGTGTGGCTACTCTGTGAAGACGCGCACGCAATTAGAACAATGGAAACCGCCAGAGAAACTTCACTGGCTGGAAAAGCTCTCGCTACCGCGCTTGGATTTAAACCAACATACGTTCTTACGACGTTGTCAGCTCCTGTAGAGGGTCACTGTTACAAGAGTTGCACCGGCTTACTGCCGCGCAATTAATTGCTTATTTAGGAAGCTTGCCTGAAGAAAGTGCTTCAGCCATGGCCCAACCGAATACAACCACACGCTGGCCCTTCGCAGGCTTTACGCCTTTAAAGAATGTTTCAGCTCCCTCAGGGATTGGGCCCTTTGAAGTTATGTAGTCAAGCCCACCAACTGGTCCTGGAGTCACGGTCATAACAAAGGTCTTGTCGTCGATCGACTTTTCTGAGCCAAATCGCTTGGCGAGGCGCCGTCCCCAGGCGCGGTCTTCGCCAGTTGGCTTGTAACCAAGGCGTGGCACAACGTCTTCGAGTCCCGCAAATGCACGGAAACCATCTGCAGAAGTAAGTCGTGATCCGAGAAGAACATCTTCATCTGGGAATGCGAGCAGAGCACGACGAAACTGGTCGTGCAGGATTGTTTTTAGAGTCTGATCGGACTTGGCGTTGCGGTCAACGAGAAGAAGTCCAATTAGTAGTGACGGTGTTCCACCAATGCGCTCAAGGGTGCAGAAGGAATAACCGCGAAGTTTGTTACCTTCACGACACTGCGTAACGAGGACCCAGTTTTCCTTTTCCTTGGATAGGTATCCAATGTCGAAATTCGGTTCACGATCTACGCATAGATCGGCCATCTCAGCAAGTTCTGCATCTGAGAGGGCGGTGGTGTCCTTCGTAGTTACGGTCATTGACATAGGGAACATTCTACGACTGTTCTAGACCCCCCATATTTGGCCTATGCCTTTATGACGTTTAGCCCGAATTCGGACCTTAAATCTCCAACGACGTTAGCAATGTTCACTTGGAACTCTGGGCCGAGTTTGTAAGCCTTTCCAGCCTCACCGGTTTCGACAATTACTGCAGTTGGACCTGGATGGCGAGAAAGTATTTCACGAAGCATTGCAATTCGAGCTGGGTTTAGGTCTTCAGGCTTAAACGAAAGTCGTAACTCACCCACTCCGTTATCAAATTTGATGGCGGAAACCTTCATTGCGCTAAAACGAATTTCTTCATCTCGCTCATCAAGTCGACCCTCAATAAGAACAATGGCATCTTTGACAAGGTAGCCGCCACACTCTTCAAATTTCTTTGTAGAAAAGTTAATTTCCATGGAACCGGTTAAGTCTTCGAGCGTTACGCGCGCGTATTGTTGACCAGTTTTTGTTGGAAGCACTTTGACTTCAGAAAGGATTCCGCCGACGGTCACATATCGACCGGCACGAACGAGTTCTTCGCCGTTTTCACGAATTGACAGCAGTGTTCCACTCGTTTTAGTTAGAAGCCTTGACTCGATTTCAAAGAGAGGGTGATCAGAAATGTACGTTCCAAGCATTTCGCGCTCAAAATCAAGCTTTACATTCTTATCCCACTCAACATCGCTCAGAGCTATTTCCGTTCCCTCCCAGTCATTGCTCCCCCCTTCTTCGAGGGCCGCAAACAATGTGGAAATTCCTAGTGACAGATCTTTACGACGGCTGAGTGTCACTTCAACAATTTCTTCAAACTTAGAGAAGAATGAAAGACGACGAACTTCGAGGGCGTCAAATGCGCCAGCCTTGATAAGTGATTCCATTGACCTGCGATTAAGTACAGCAGGATCAACACGTCTGCAGAAATCGTAGACCGACGTGAATTCTCCGTGAGCTTCACGCTCTTTAACAATTTTGTCAACGAGTGCGTCACCAACGTTTCGCACAGCAGCCATTCCAAACAAGATTGTGTTCTGCGACGTGAGACTCGGCGCATACTCCGCGAATGACTGATTCACGTCAGGAACACCAACGGTGATTCCCATTTGTCGAGCTTCGTTCAAATAAGCAGCAGCTTTATCTTTATCATCACTAAATGACGTCAAGAGAGCTGCCATGTACTCAACTGGGTAGTTAGCCTTTAGCCAAGAGTTTTGATATGCAATCAGCGCATATCCATATGCGTGCGATTTGTTGAAGGCATAGTCAGCGAATGGTTCAATTTTGTTGAAGATTGATTCTCCAAGTGCAGTGCCGTAGCCCTCGCGTTCGGCACCTTCAACAAATTTGGTTCGCTGAGCTTGAATCATTTCACGAATCTTCTTCGAACAGGCCTTACGTAGGTCATCCGCTTCAGACATTGTGAAGCCAGCAATAACTGTGGCAACACGCATGATGTCTTCTTGGTAAATCATGAGTCCGTAGGTTTCGCCCAAGATGCCTTCTAAGACCTCATGGTCGTAAGAGACTTCCTGTTTCTTGTTCTTGCGGTCGGCGTAGTCATTGTGAACGTTTTCGCTCAGCGGTCCTGGGCGATACAACGCCACGAGCGCTGCAATGTCATCGAAGCTCGTAGGAGCGAGTCGACGCATGAGCTGGCGCATCTTGACTCCCTCGAGCTGGAAGATTCCAAGAGAGTTGCCCTTCTTCAGCATTTCAAAGACTTTCTCGTCATCAAGTGCAACATTGTCAATGTCAACGAGCACACCGTGGCGACGCTTGATGTGCTCGAGAGTGCGCTCAATAATTGCGAGGTTTCTGAGTCCCAGGAAGTCCATCTTTAGAAGGCCAAGTTTTTCAATCGCTGTTGCTTCATACTGCGTAACAATTGGTGCTTCATCAGTTCCGTTAGGGCTGGATTTGCGCTGGATTGGAACGTACTCAAGAACTGGTTCCTTGGTAATTACAACAGCAGCGGCGTGAATACCGTCTTGGCGACGCTTGTCAACAAATCCCTTTGCAACATCAACTGTGTGCTTTACCTCTGGGTCAGTGGCGTAGAGCTCACGAAGTTCTATCGCTTCTGCAAAGCGCCCCTCGTAGCCCGGCATTGGTGTGAAGCACGCTTCAAGTGGAAGGTCTTGTCCCATGACAAGTGGCGGCATGGACTTAGCAATCTTGTCGCCGAGCATTGGCGGGTAGCCAAGTACTCGCGCAGCATCACGCACAGCAGCACGAGCTTTGATGGTCGAGAACGTAACAATCTGTGCCACGTGATCTGATCCGTAACGCTCTGCGGCGTAGCGAATCATGTCTGAGCGGTAGCGCTCATCAAAGTCCATGTCGATATCGGGCATTTGCTTACGACCAGGGTTCATGAAACGCTCGAAAATCAGTCCGTACTTAATCGGGTCGAGTTCCACAATGCGAAGGCAGTACGCAATACAGCACCCTGCAGCTGATCCACGTCCCGGTCCAACGCGAATGTTCTTTTCGCGAGCGTGTCGAATAAGGTCCCACACCACTAAGAAGTAGTCAGAGAATCCCATCTCTGCAACAACACCAAGTTCGTAGTCAATACGCTCTTGAATCTCTGAAGTAATGACGCCGTAGCGTTCGCGTGCTCCTTGCAGTGTGAGTTCGCGAAGATACTTGTTTGCGCCTTCTTTGTGCGTAGCACCCTGCAGTGCTGTTGGAATTGGAAACTGTGGCAACGCATCGTTGTCAAACTCGATTGTCACATTCGCACGTTCCGCAATAAGCAACGTGTTGTCACACGCTTCAGGAATTTCGCGGAACAAGTAGCGCATCTCAGCTGCGGACTTCAAATAGTGCTGGTCACTTTCGAATCGGAAACGGGTCGGGTCAGCAACGAGTGACCCTGTTCCAATGCACAGCAGCGCATCGTGCATTGCCGCGTCAGAGTGATGCACGTAGTGAAGGTCATTGGTGGCAAGTAGTGGTGCATTCAGATCTTTGGCGACTTGGAGCAACATTGGATTGGTGCGAATTTGCTCTGGTAGTCCGTGGTCTTGCATTTCAATGAAGAAGTTTTCTTTTCCAAAGATTGTCTGCAGGCGTCCAGCAAGTTCGAGACCTTTTTTGTAGTCATCTTGCATGAGTGCTTGCAGCACTACCCCACCTAGGCAACCAGACGTTGCAATGAGTCCTTCGTTGTAACGCTCGAGCAAGTCCCAGTCGAGACGTGGCTTGTAGTAGTAGCCCTCAAGAAAAGCCTGCGATGAAAGTTCACGCAGGTTGCGATATCCCTGATTGGACGTGGAGAGCAACGTGAGGTGGTGATACAGCTTTTGTCCACCTTCTGTTTCTCCACCAGTGTCATCGATTTTTCCGCGACGCGGTGGACGATCAAACCTAGAGTTCGCAGCCATATATGCTTCGATGCCAATAATTGGTGTGATGTCATGCTTGCGGCATGCTTCATAGAAGTCAATTACACCGTAAAGATTTCCGTGGTCAGTAATTCCAATAGCGCTCTGACCATCAGCCTTTGCGGCGAGCACCATCTCCTCCACGCGTGCAGCACCGTCGAGCATTGAGTACTCGGTGTGGTTGTGGAGGTGAACAAAGCTTTCAGCCATTCGCTGAGATAGTCCTTTCGAGGCCAGTCTGGAATTTCGACCCTAGTGCCTGCGTGTCACAAATCCGGGACACCTCTAGAGATACGTTCCGGCGTTTGGGGTTGGGGCCCCCGGATTCAAGGTTCGCTCACGCATTTGCTCTAACTGTGCAGCGGCGGCGGCCTGTTGAGCAAATAGTGAGGCCTGGATGCCATGAAAGAGTCCCTCAAGCCAGCCAACGAGTTGTGCTTGTGCAATACGAAGTTCCGACTCCGTAGGCACATCAACGGCAAACGGCTGAATCATGCGTGAGAGCTCTGTTCTCAAATCTGGTGAGAGAGCTCCTGAAAGTTCCTGCACTGATGTTTCATAAATCTCACGTAGTCGAACTCTCCCAGCTTCATCAAGTGGAGCGCTCCTTGCTTCATCTAGAAGCATCTTCACCATTGAACCAATGCGCATAACTTTGGCGGGTTGTGAAATGAAGTCTGTGCTTTCAGCCTCTAGGGGCGTAGATCCCTCACCCGGATTTAGAACTTCATCAGGACCGACCGTTTCGTTTAAATTGTGCTCTTGTGCCATGTACGTAGTGTGCCAGAAAAAGAACCGGGTTCGCGCACTTTGGTGACCTTCTGCCCATCGGTAGACTTAAATCAAATGAGAGTATCGACACGCGGAGACTACGCCAGCCGGGCCCTTTTGAGCCTGGCGTTGCACGGTGATGCAACTACGCCAACGTCGGTGCGAGACCTCGCGGAACGAACCGGTCTCCCACAGCCTTACCTCGAGCAAATTCTTCTTAACTTAAAAGGCGTTGGCCTCGTTCGCTCTAAGCGCGGGGTTGGAGGCGGGTACGTCCTAGCTAAAGCAATCGAAGCAATAACTCTGGCAGAAATTGTCGCCGCGGTAGATGGCCCAATTGTTGCTGGAGACTTCGGTGAGCCGCACAAAGACGGTGCATGCGACCACGAAGGCCAATGTGTGCTTCTTGGCGTATGGGCAGACGTCGGAAACCACATGCGCGAGCATCTATCGAGTTTCACCCTCGCTGACATGGTTGACCAGGCAAAAGGACTTAAGCCTGCAAAGCGCACTCTTCACGACTTGTAGAATTCTTACAATTCTCTTCAAATCCTGAAGGCGAACCAGCACTACCATGTGGTAAATTAGCAATGTCTCGGTAGGAGAAATACCCATTGAGGCAATAGTCCGGGGGGACGAAAAGGAGTAGTTGTGAGTACGACCGTCCGCCGTTCAGCTGTAAACACCAACGACATGTTGGGTCTCTTAATGCGCGATTTAGATCGCTACCCCATGCCTAACTATGACGAGCAAGTAGAGCTCGCCAAGCGCGTTACCGCAGGTGACGAAGAAGCCAAGAAGCAAATGGTCGCAGCAAACCTTCGACTCGTTCTTCACTGGGCTCGTCGTTACCAAGATCGTGGCGTTGAAATGGTTGACCTTGTTCAAGAAGGAACGTTTGGTCTACTTCGCGCCGTTGAAAAATTCGACTGGGAGCGTGGATTTAAGTTCTCAACCTATGCCACATGGTGGATTCGCCAAGCGCTCCAACGTGCAGTGCAGCAACACGGACGAACAATTCGTATTCCACTCGAGGTGGGAGAACAACTCCAGCGCCTCGAAGCAACCGCTGCTGAATTGACTTCAATTTTTGGTCGCAAGCCAACAGATGACGAGCTCACAGAAGCAACTGGAATGAGCAAAGAAGTACGTGATGGTCTTCGTGGGCTTGCGGGTGTTACCGCCAGTCTCGACCAGCCAGCATCTTCAGATTCAGCAACAACACTCGGTGACCTTGTAGCGCCAAGCCAGCACGACTGGGTTGGCGACATTGAACAGAACATGATGAACAATGAGCTTCATGGTGCGCTCGACAAGTTGACATTGCTACAGCGCGAAGTGTTGGCACTTCGTTTCGGTCTTCACGGCGCAACACCACTCTCTCTTCAAGCAACCGCTACGAAGATGGACATTGGTGTTCGTCGAGTACGACGCGCAGAAGAAGAAGCACTAGCAATTCTTCGCGGAGATGACGCAATCATCGCCGCACACGAAAACGCTTAGAGCGTCACCGTTGGCGGCACCAGTGTCGTTAAGTCCGCTGGCAGAGGCGCAGTAGTTGTAATCCACTCGCCCGTCCTCGGGTGAGCAAACGCCAACGTTGTTGAGTGCAAGAAGAACCTGTCTTCGTGGAGACGCTTTTCGCGTCGGTGACCGTAGCGCGGATCATTAACCACTGGGTGGCCAATCGTTGCCAAGTGAACACGAATTTGGTGAGTGCGGCCAGTATCTAGTTGCAAGCGAAGCAGCGTCATTGCGTGTGGCTTATCAATACGGGCAAGTACTTCGTACCCTGTACGCGCAGGACGTCCATCAGCTCGAACGGCCATAAGTGTTGGCGTGCGAGACGACCGGCCAATTGGCGCGTCGACAACTCCGCGCTCTTCAGCGACGTGGCCTTCAACCATTCCTAGATACGTGCGCTCCATGGAGCGTTCTGCGAGTTGGTCCGTCAAGTTCAAATAACCCTCAGGGGTCTTTGCAACTACGAGTAGTCCTGAGGTTCCTTTATCGAGTCGGTGAACAATCCCGGGACGAAGTGGCTCGCAGAGTCCTTCTTCACTCAGTAATTGAATCTGTGGGTAGATCGCTAGTAAACCCGCAACCAGTGTGCGTTCGCGCTGACCTGCTCCAGGATGAACAACTTGTCCAGATCCTTTATTAATTACTGCGAAGTCCTTGTCGTCAAGAACAACGTCAACTTCAACCGATGAATCTGCAGTAACAAATCCATCGTCAGGCGTTGGCAGGATAGCTGTTAAGTGCTCACCTTCTTCAACTGACCTAGATGCTTTAAGAACAACTTTCTCATTGAGCTTTACTGCGCCACTCGTGAGGAGTTCTGAAGCTTCAGATCGTGAAAGACCCGTAAGCATTGAAAGCACTCGGTCAATACGAATTCCGTCAAGTGACCCTGGGATTTCGAGGTCTAGTTGTTCGCCGTCAAAGGGTTCTAATACTTCGTCGTCACTCACTTTGTTAGCAACCGTTCGCCTCGTAGCGCAGAAACAATCAAAACAATGAATCCAGCGGTAATTGCGACGTCGGCAAGATTGAACACTGGAAAGCCTCCCAACGCTATGAAGTCAGTCACCTCGTGCGGGGACGCAGCAAGGCGGTCAATCACGTTGGCGAGCCCGCCACCAATTAAGAGTCCAAATCCATAGGTTGGTGGCCCAAACGAGGCTCGTAGGCCCACTACAAGTACTCCTAGTGCAATAAGCACGGTGAGAAGTGTTGTCACAAGCGGTCCCGACTGATTGATAGAAAAAGAAATTCCTGAATTGAACTGCAAATGGAACCACACGCTTCCCGCAACATGAACATCGTGGCCACCAAGCGATTGACGAGCCCACGCTTTTGAAACTGCATCAATTGCGGTGACTACTAATGCCACCACAATCACTGTGGGATTGATGCCTAGTGCTAAACGCTTGCGCGGCACGTCACACAAGTAAAGACTGGGAGCTGAAATTGAAGTCGGGGCTTTGAGATTGCCTCGTAGCATTCGTCGCATCGACCGTAGCTTCCATCAGCGACTCTACCAAGCGCTACATCAATTTCATCGACCTTCAAGCGAAGTGCACTCGAGAAGTCCTTCAATTGATCTCGCTGAATATCAGATGCAACACTGCTGCCATCTTCGTCGTCATATTCCAAGCGTTCACGGTCCACAAGCATTTCTTCAGCTTCAGAATCAGCAATCTCTGTTTGACGATTCGCTTCTTCACGGGCTTCGAGTAGAAGACCTCGAAGTTCTTCTAGGAATGCACCATCCTCGCCGTAAGGCTTGGAGTGCATTTTTCGTTCAAGCGCTTCTTGACGACGTCGCTCTTCTGCGTCACGACGTTCTTGGCGTTTACGCTCTTCTTCGTTGCGTCGTTCAATTTCACGCTGCTTTCGAAGCTTCTCTGCTTCAATGGCCTTGCGCTTAGATTCAATTTCTTTTTGCTTCTTAGCTTCTGCTGCGGCTTTTTCACGAGCCTTACGTTCAACTTCACGTTGCTTAGCTGCAGCTTTTGCTTTCTGCTCACGTTCACGTGCTGCCTTAACTGCGGCAGCGGCTTTCAGTTTTGCGGCAACGGCTTTTGCTTTTTCTGACGCTTTTGCTTTTGCTTCTTTTTCTTTCTTGGCTTTCGCGGCGGCAGCCGCTTTAGCTTTTTCAGCAGCAATCTTTTTTGCTGCTGCTGCCTTCTGCGCAGGTGTTACGACTTTTTTCGCTGCCGCCTTTTTTGCTGGAGCTTTTTTAGCTGACGATTTTTTAGCAGGCGCTTTTTTAGCGGGTGTCTTCTTTGTAGTCTTCTTCACTGTTGCTTTCTTAATGGTTGGCTTCTTTTTTGCAGAGGCCTTTTTGGCAGGTAGCTTTTTAGCCACTGCCTTCTTGACGTTCTTTTTTGCGACCTGCGTCTTTTTAACGGAGGCTTTCTTTGATTTCTTAGTGCTTGCGGGCATGGTCAACTCCTTAGGAGACGATGAAAACAGCGCGCGCTGACCCTATCAGCAAGCAGTGTAGTTACGAGCGATCTCGCTCAGATTGCTGGTCAAAGCTCAGCGATTGACCAAATGTTTGCTGTGGCGCAGGTGCTGGAGCAGGTGGTGGAGGGGCGCTTGGGCGAGGTGGCACCTGTGCCTGTGGCGCAGGTGCTGGTGCTGGCTGGCGAGCAGGAGAAGCTGGTCGAGCAGCTCCACCAATGCTTAATGATCCTTCAATCCAACGTGAAAATTCGTTCAAGAATGTTCCTAAACGAGCTCTCTCTGATTCAAGTTGTCGAGTCAGTGTGTCAACATCTTCACTTAATCGCTGCTTGAGACCATTAAGTCGATTTACTTCATCTTCTGCACGACTTCTTGCTTCAGAAATAATTTCACGTGCACGCTCTTGCGCCTCACCAATAAATTGTGAAGCCTTTGACTCTGCCTCAGCTTGCTTTTGCTCAATGAACTCTTGAGCCATCGCAATCATGGAAGAAATTTGATGTGACGCATCGTTTGTTGCTGGACGAGGAGCAGCTGCCTGAATAATTGGCGTTGGACCAGTCGATGCTGCTGTGGCTTTGCCACTTTCAAGCTGATTAATGCGCTCTGCGGCTTGACGAGAAACCTGACGAGCTTGCTGGAGTTGATCCTTTAACTGGCGAATCTCGACTGAAAGTCGCTCTAAGTAGTCGTCAACTTCCTGAATTCGATAGCCCTTTGTAATGCTTGTGCCAAACGAAATAGTGTCAATAACCTCAATTGCTGAAGAAGTGTTTTCCGTGTTATCCATGCTGGACACCCTACCGCTCCAGAGCGAAGTTTGCAGGTAAATGCACTAAATGAATCGAGCGATTAGGTCTAAAACAACAATTGCAACCAGCGCTGAAAAATCAACACCCACTCCACCGACTCGGGGCCTGGGCATAATTTGACGAATTGGGCGCAAAACAGGCTCAGTTACCGTGTGCAAAACCCTCTTGGTTGCTGCAAGTCCACCAGACGAATTAGTACTTGGAAACCAGCTCAGTAGTGACGCAATGATGATTACCCACACGTAGAGCGTGATTATCTCTCGAATCAGGTTAATCACAGGCTGAATGCTCGGTAGTTGGATTCACGTAGTCGGTCCTTGACGTCCAAACTCACGTGAACGCCACGAGGGGAAACTAAATAGACCGTTCCGCCTTCGAGTCGATCAATAGTCGCCTGCAGGGCGTACGCCGTTCCAGTCGCGAAGTCCAAAATCCTACGCTGCATGACCGTGTCATTATCGCGTAGGTCAATAACAACTGCTCGATTACCTCGCAGAATGTCAGTTATCTTTCCAAACTCGTTGTAGTCATTTGTCTTGAAAATCGAAACTTCTCGGTCTTGGCTGAGCGCCTGCACTCCACGCATCTGACTCGATGGAAGTGGTTGAATACGTAGCCCTTGCTGAGGAGAATCAATCATCGAAACCTGAGGGGCGCGAACGGGAGCATTAGTTGTTCGTGCGACGCGCACACCGCTTGGAGTCGTTGGAAAAGTACGCTGTGCACTCTGCGCAGGTTGAACTGGGTAGCCCTGATCATCTTGGAGTTCGCCACCTGAGAATGGACGCGATGATGCGCCCTGGTTGTACTCACCGTATTCATCTTCAACGAGTCCCAAAAATCCGAGAATCGCACGCATTCTGTCTTTCATCTACATCTCTCCCTGCGGGCAAACCGCTTGTATCTATGTTAGGCCAGACAGGCCTTAGTCAACTCCTAGCGCCAAATAGGGCGCGCCCTACGCGAACTTCAGTGCTCCCCGCTTCGCAAGCAATCTCCAGATCGTCCGTCATCCCTATTGAGCGCTCCTTTAGGCCTAAGGAGTCGGCGAGGGCAACGAGTTTGGAAAAAGACAACCTTGCCGCGTCTTTTCCAGGAGCTGAAACACACATCAAGCCCCTCACGTTAAGTTCAAGATTCCTAGCCTTGTTCACTAGAGCCTCAATTTCAGACTCAACCGCGCCGTTTCTACCAGTAGCTCCGGAGAAATCGACTTGGACATAGATAGCCATTGCGTCTTTAGCGTCTGCAATCTTTTCAATTTCCTTTAATCGGCTAACACCACAAATCAAGTCTGAATTTTTTGTGATTCGAGAAATTTTATTTGTCTGCAACGCACCTAGGTAGTGCCACGAAACTTCAAGGGCTTCGCACTCGCCACGTTTTAGCTCCAGCTCTTCTACGTAGTTTTCCCCCACGCATGTAATACCAACTTCTTGAGCAACACGAACAACATCAGAACCAAAGGTTTTAGTAACTCCAACAATGCGCACATCATCGAGGTTGCGCCCCGTCGACTCAATTCGACGTTGCAGGTCCAGGAAATTCTGAGCTACTCGTGTAAAGAGTGGATTAGCGGAGGAAGCTTGGAAGGTCGTCATCGCCACCGACGTCAAAGAAGTCGTCGCTGGAGCTTGAAGAGAAAATGTCACTCTTTGGAGCTTCAGTAATTGAAGGCATCTGCGTAGTCTGCGGCTCTGGTTCCCTCTTTTTCGGAGCTGTGGCATCGAAACCAGCAGCAATAACTGTCACGCGAACTGCTTCGCCAATCGAGTCGTCAATTACTGAACCGAAGATGATGTTTGCATCTGGGTGGGCAACATCATTGATGATGCTTGCCGCGTCAGTTACTTCTTGCATAGTCATCTTCGAGCTACCAACAATGTTGATCAAGATTCCACGTGCACCATCAATTGCAGTTTCAAGCAGCGGCGATGTGATTGCAGCACGTGCAGCGTTTACAGCACGTCCGTCACCAGTTGATGTTCCAACACCCATGATTGCTGTTCCTGCGTTACGCATGATTGTTGAAACGTCAGCGAAGTCAGTGTTTATGAGTCCTGGAACTGTAATGAGATCAGTAACTCCACGAACAGCGGCGAGTAGAACATCGTCAGCAACCTGAAATGCGTCAAGCATGGTTGTTTCCTGGCTCGTTACCGCACGAAGACGGTCGTTAGGAATGACAATAAGAGTGTCCACCTTGTCGCGAAGAGCCTGGATGCCCTTTTCGGCCTGATTGGCGCGACGCTTTCCTTCGAATGCGAACGGACGAGTCACAACTGCAATTGTCAAGATTCCAAGTCCACGCGCAACTTCAGCAACAATTGGTGCAGCACCAGTTCCAGTTCCTCCACCTTCACCTGCAGTGATAAAAACCATGTCGGTGTCTTTAAGTGCAGCTTCAATTTCTGCACGGTGATCTTCAGCGGCTTGACGACCAACTTCTGGGTCGCTTCCAGCACCAAGTCCGCGAGTTAGTTCACGGCCAATGTCGAGCTTGATGTCTGCTTCACTCATGAGGAGTGCCTGTGCGTCAGTGTTCGCTGCAATGAACTCAATGTTGCGAAGTCCAGATGAAATCATGCGGTTAACGGCGTTAACTCCACCACCACCAACACCAATAACTTTGATTACTGCGTGGTAGTTGCTCTGCTTCAGACTCATGAAATCCCCTTGGGTATTTTTTTGCGAACTACGTACGACACAGTTCTATGCGATTTATTGTCCCCGAAGGCTAGTTTGCCTAAGAACAAGGGTCAAATACACCTGTTTATGAGGGAGGAGGGCCCGTAACCGATAGCTCGGTTGGTGCCTCAACATTCACTACATCACCGGCTTTCAGCGTGCTGTGGGCAATAACTGAAGCAATGGCTACGAATTTTTCTTTCAGTTTCGTAGTCGGACCCAGCACAAAACTTACGGGGCTTTCCATCTCCAAGGTCACAATCCCACGTGCCCCAACAGTAATTTTTGAGACTTGATAGCCGAATGATTTCGGAAGTTGGCTAGCGACCTTGACCGCCCCAAATCCAGCCTTCATAAATGGCCAAGTTGTGTTTAAAGGATGTAAATAAATAAGTGTTGGAAAGTTAGCGTTCAGTGGCGCAACGCCTAAATCAGTTCCATTGGCAGCAACATATTCAAGAGTATGACTTGCATTAAACGCAACAGCAACAGGACGAGTCTCATTAATTGTCAGATTCACAGTGCTGGGCCACTGCCTAGTAATTGTCACACTCGAGATCCAGCGAAAAGATGAAAGATTGTTTTCGATTGCTCTCGCTGAAACGCTAATCATTGCGGGATGGGACTCAAGTCCACTTGCTACTAATACTTTCTTTGTGTCTTCGTGGACAACTCCATATATGTGAATTGTTTTTACGTCAAAAATTGAGCGATGCAGAATCCAGTTTCCGCCAAGCAGCAACGTTGTAACTGTAAGGCCAAGTAGTAAGAGAATTTTCGTAGAAGTTGCGATTGGTTTTCGCTGTCGCTTTTGCTTCGTCTGGTGAATTTGTCTTGGCTCAGAACGGGACGTTCTGGATGCTGCAGTCTGTTTTTTAGGCCTCGATTTTTTTTGAGATGGGGCAACAGGTTTTCTGCGACTCACGTCAAATCTCCCAAGCCCAAGAATCGATGTTCACTACGCAACAAGACGCCAGAAGTTTCAAGAACTTGGTGCTGCATGTACTTCATAAGCTCGTACACATCGTTAGCGCTTCCATCAGTATCAACAATTATGAAATTCGCGTGCTTCTGAGAAACGGTGGCGCTACCCACTCGGGCTCCTTTTAGGCCAGCTGCCTCAATGAGTTTTCCTGCATAATCATCTTTGGGATTAGCGAACACGCTTCCCGCGTTTTGACCACCTGGCTGATTCTCTCGACGCCACGTGACAATCTCACTGAGTTTCTTTTTCGATTCCTCAATGTCACCTCTAGAAAGGCGCAGTACTGCACTGAGCACTATGTCACTTGTTCCAAGTGCGCTGGACCTATATCCAAAAATCAGTTGTTCTGGTGACCACTGTTTCAAAGCGCCAGCACTCCACGTAACTACTTCACTAACGCTCGCAGCCATGTCAGATCCGTGGCCCCCCGCATTCATTACGCAGGCGCCACCAATGGTTCCAGGAACTCCAACGGCCCACTCAAAGCCAGTGACGCCCTCGGCGCTCAGTCGCCTCGAAAGAACTGGAAGGTCAATACCGGCTCCAGCATTTACCAGTACGCCATGGGTGTCTTCAGTAACTGAGTACTCCTCAAATTCTCCTTGCAAGACAATGCCCAGCACTTCGTGCTCCCCATCTGCCACAAGAAGATTTGATCCATTTCCCAGCAAGAAAATTGGCATTCCAACATTGGCAATTTCACTACCAAGTTCACTCAGCTCACCAAGAGAGCTCAGTGTTAGAAGTGCACGAACACTGCCTCCAACTCGGTACGTTGTTTTTTTCCCAAATTCTGCGTGATGCTGTAGACGAGAACCCGCGGCTATTGCTAATGATTCAATACTCATTTTTCCAGCCCACCATCAAGCTGAGACGCAAGAGATGCAATGTCACCAGCACCTAGAAAAAGTACAACGTCACTTTGATCATGGAGCTCTCTCAACGTAGAAGCGACATCTGAGAATGTTGCACAGTACGAAGTGGCTATGTACTTCGATGTCCCATTTGAAATGAGTTCACCCGTCGCACCAGTTGGATTCGGCTCTCCTGCGGTATAGATATCGCTGATGATCAAATTCGTTGCATCAGAGAACGCAGTATGGAACTGCTCTGCAAGGTGAAGTGTTCGTGTAACCCGGTGCGGCTGAAAAACGCAAGTGATGTTTTTGTAACCAGCTGCGCGTGCTGCACTAATAGTTGCTCTGATTTCTCCCGGCAAGTGGGCGTAATCTTCGTACACATCGACTCCGCGCCATGAACCCATGAATTCGAATCGCCTCGGAGCCCCCTGAAAACTACTGAGACCATTCGAAATTTCAGTTAGTGAGATTCCCAGTTCTTGTGCAAGCACCGCCACCACACTGGCATTCGCCACATTGTGCGCTCCAGTTACATTCAGCGTCAACGCAACGTCAATCCCAGAGCCTTTCACTCTGAAAGCTGAACTTCTGCGATTGAGCTCAATATCACTCACCTGATAGTCAGATGATGAGTTTGTGCCAACAGTTACAACTTGCCTAGATGATCGAAGGCCAACTCGCTGACTTCCTAGGTCATCATTCCAGACAACAACAGGTCCAGCTGTTCTGTTTAAAAGCTCAGTGAATGCATCTTCGAGATGTTCGAACGTTCCATAGTGATCAAGGTGATCGGGCTCAACATTTAATAATCCCAATGCGTAGGGACTGAGTTCACTAAAGGTTCCGTAGCTTTCGTCAACCTCCATAAGCAGCGCCGGGCTCCCCCAGTGACCGTTTGCACCAACGCCTAGGACGGGCGCTCCAAGTAGTCGGCCATCATCTCTGCCCGCAGCTTTTAGTACACAGGCCATCATGGATGTTGCGGTGGTCTTGCCGTGAGTGCCCGTTAGTCCAAGTACTGGGACTAGTTCAGCCAACTCTCGAAGAAGTTCGCTACGGCTCAGCATGGTGAGTCCGCGCTGTTTTGCGCCAGCGAATTCAACATTGTTCTCTTTAATGGCAGGAGACCAAAGAACAACCATCGCATTCGCTAAGGCATTCTCATTATGACCAATAGTTACTGTTATCCCCGCTTTTTGAAGCTCATGAAGAACTGGCGACTCAGTTGCATCACTTCCAGAAACGCTGCAGCCCATTTCTAAAAGCAGTCGTGCAACACCACTCATCCCGGCTCCACCAATTCCAATGACGTGAACATTCGGATGCGAAGAAAAAATGTTCATTATCGTGCGATTTCTAGTACGTGCGAAGCAATGCTTTGAGCAGCATTATGCCTAGCAAGCGATGCAGTAGCTGTGCTCATTGTAATTTTTTTCTCTATAACCAACTCAAGAGCACTAGCGAGGAAAGTTGCATTCAATTCAAAGTCACGAATCATGAGCGCACCACCTGACGCGACAAGCTTCTCTGCATTCTTTGTTTGGTGGTCTCCAGGTGCTCCAGGCAACGGGATGAGGACGCTAGGAATTCCAAGCTGGCACAATTCACCAACCGTCATTGCTCCCGCACGAGTGATTGCAACATCACAAAGTGCCCACAGTTCATTCATTTCGCCAAAGGGGATAATTCGGTAATCGAGACCACTACACGATGGGGCATTGTTCTTGACAAATTCGTAGTCGCGTCTCCCCGTTACATGAATAATGGTTAATGAATCTTTTGTAGACCACAATTTTGCTAATTCAAGTACTGCAGTATTCACGCTCTTCGCGCCAAGAGACCCAGTCATTACAACGACAACATCGTTGTTTGTCCTTACTGGAGGAATCTGTACATTCCGAAGTTGACTACGAGCTGACTCACTTCGATCAAGCTGCTCTAGTGCTGCACGAATTGGGACGCCAGTTGTTACGCAGTTGGCCATTGAGTTCTCGAATGCAGTGCAGCGCAGTGCAGCGTGCTTTACGAGGTAACGCTGCGATGCACTTGGCACTGCATCAAGTTCTACTGACACCAGCGGAACATGCCACAACGCACCAGCAAGTGATGTAGCAAACGATGCATATCCACCAACAGAAACAATCACGCGAGGTCGCCAAATGCCTACGTTGATAATTGCACTGATGAAAGCAACTCCTAGTGAAATAACTGCACCGACGTTGGCAACAATTGCTTGAGGGCGAAGTGACCTACGGATTCCTCGACCTGGTAGCAAGGTGAGGTGAATGTCGCCGCTAAGTAAATCCTTTTCTTGCCCTCTGCGACTTCCAACGTATCGAAGTTCATTTTTTGCAACACCAAGAACTTCCAGCTGTTCAGCTATGGCCAACATAGGAAAAATGTGCCCACCGGTTCCACCGCCAGTAATAACGATGGGGCGCTTCATTAGTACTCCTGGTGATCTCGGTATGAACGAGGACGTGATTGACGCGGTTGACTTCGTGATTCAATTTTTGCACGGAAGTCTGTAACTGCGTGTTCACGGAATGTGAGGTCACCCGATCGACTCGTATCGTGAGCAATGTTGTAAAGGATTCCAACACCTGCCAGTTCGGTGATTAATGCCGTTCCCCCATACGAGAAGAATGGCAGCGGAATTCCAGTCACAGCCCACCATCCGACCACCGACGCAATGTTCACAATTGCTTCAAAGATGATCCAGGTTGTGATTCCAATAACAATGAAGCGATAACTCTGATTGGTGCAGCGTTGCGCAATGCGAACAGACGCAAAAAGAAACGCTAGGAACATAGCAATGACTATTAGCGAACCAATGACTCCGAGTTCTTCTCCAACAATTGTGTAGATGAAGTCTGTGTGCGGATTTGGCAAAAATCCCCACTTCTCGCGACTATGGCCGAGCCCGAGTCCAACAACACCACCTGCGCCAAATCCAATTTTTGATTGATACAGCTGGTATCCACTGGTTGCGAGATTCTGACTGGGGTGCAAGAAGGCCAAGAATCGTTGAGCTGAATACGGCTTAGCCATCATGTATCCAAAAAACCCAATCACTGAAAGAACAACTACACGAGTTTGAATCCACTTTGAAAGACCACCAATAGCCAGCATTGAAAATGCAATCACGAGCACTACCGATGATGTTCCAATGTCTGGTTCAAAAAGAATTAGAGCGGCACCACCAGTAATGGGCGTCGTCCAGACAGCGAGTTGCCTCCAGTTATTTAGTTCATTGTGATTGTGCTCAATAAGCCACGCAATAAAAAAGACTGTGACGAATTTAAAAATTTCAGATGGTTGAAGATTAATTAGTTTAAGATTTAGCCACCGTTTTCCGCCGTTGGCACTCACCCCCACCAAGTAGACCGCCATCAACATTCCAAGTCCCAGACTGATTAGTAGAGGAGCTTTGCGAACTAACTGGTCAATACGTATGCGTGCGGCTGTGTAAAACGCGAATACACCTAACACTAAGTATCCGGTGTCGTGCAACATCAGCGACCACGGTGACCCCCCATTTGCAGCAGCTTGTCCCTCACTCGCCGAAGCCATCATGATTGTGCCAAACGTCACCATCAATAGAGTTATAAAAACCAGAGCGCGCGCGTTAGCACTTCCTCGTGGCAACTCGTGAAAGAATCTTCCAACTTTCTTTCGAGTTTGCGGACTCTGAACAGTTGTCATTACGCAACTCTCGCAATCTTCAAAAAGTCTCCGTAGAATATTCCTAGTCCGAGCACTGCAAGCAGGCCAGCAAGAATCCAGAAACGAATAATGACGGTTGTTTCTGGCCAACCTTTTAATTCAAAGTGGTGATGAAAAGGTGCCATCTTAAAAATTCGTTTTCCAAACATTCGGTAACTGAGTACCTGCAAAATCACTGACAGAGTTTCGGCGACAAAAAGTCCACCAATAATTATGAGCAGCAAATCAAGATTCATTAACAGGCTTACACCACCGAGGGCAGTGCCAATTGCTAACGAACCAGTGTCTCCCATCATGATTCGTGCAGGAGCAGCATTCCACCACAAGAACCCGAGGGTTCCACCTACAAGAGCCACGGATACGAGGCCAAGATCAAGGGCAGCGTGTAGGTGATAAATCGAATAGTGACGGAACTGCCAGTAACCAATGATTGAAAGAACTCCGAAGCAGAATGTTGCAGATCCGGCTGCTAGGCCATCTAGCCCATCGGTCAAGTTAACTGCGTTTGATGAAGCAACGATTACAAAGATTGCGAGCAGCACCCAGCCAACTGCGGTGAGGTTCCACCCCGGAAGTGAGAAACGCGTAAATGAAAGATTCTCCGATGTGTGCACCCACGTGACAGCAAGAACCGCGAAGATTGCAGCGATGACAAGTTGTCCTACAAACTTCCCTCGCTTGTTAAGTCCAAGATTTCTTGAATTACGAATAGCTAGCCAGTCATCAAGAAAACCAAGAATTCCAGATGCAATGGTGACACAGACAATTAATACACCCGCACGAGTAAATGTGATTGCGGTGCCGACGTGTCCCATTACGTAGCCAACGGAGCCCGCCGCAACAATAATCACGCCACCCATAGTTGGCGTACCGGCTTTGGCATGGTGAGAGGTTGGCCCATCTTCTCGAATGAGTTGGCCAATGCCACGTACGCGAAGAAGCTTCATCCATAGTGGCGTCACAAATAGGGCAATCAAAAACCCAAATCCACCGGCTTCCATCAAACTAAGCATTTCGTCCTCACTTAACCAATTCTCGGGCAACTACCCGATCGTCAAACATCAACTCCACATCACCAATCATTTGAGTTGTTTCGTGGCCCTTGCCAGCGATTACAACTACATCACCCGCATTGGCCAACTCCATTGCCTGACTGATTGCAGCTCTACGGTCACTCTGCACATAAACAACAGAGTCAGGGTCACATCCCGACATCACTGCTTCAATGATGGCATCAGGAGACTCTGAACGTGGGTTATCTGAAGTAATAATTGTGACATCAGACAGCTTCGACGCCACTCGACCCATTTCAGGGCGCTTCGAAGTGTCCCTATCGCCACCACAGCCAAAAACAGTCACAATACGGCTAGCAGGGCTGAGCAATCGAACATCATTCAGTATTCGTCGAAGCCCCTCAGGCGTGTGCGCGTAGTCAACAATTGCGGTAATGCTTGAACCACGTATGACCTCAAATCTTCCAGGAATATTTCGAACAAACTCCATTGCGCCAGCGATTGCCCCATCACTCGCACCAAGACTTGAAATAATTGCCATGGCCAAAAGTGCATTATCGATGTTGTAGTCACCAATAAGAGGTGTGTTGACTAGTTGACCACGCCAGAAGAACGTAGTTCCAGTAACGGTTTGCACGACCTCCGTTGCATCACTTCTTCGAACTTCACTCACCGCAAGTTGAGTTTCACTCGCGAGACGCTGTCCGTATGGATCATCACACCAAATGACACAACGTTGTGTGTATTCACGTGTGAACAATCTCGACTTCACTTCGAAATAATCTTCCATTGAACCGTGATAGTCCAAGTGATCGTGACTTAAGTTGGTAAACGCAACAACAGCAAACTGAAGTCCAGTAATCCGTCCTTGATCGATTGCGTGGCTAGAAATCTCTAGGGCAACAACTGAACGAGATTTTGCTGTATCAAATCCGTCGACAATTGTCTTGAGTGAGCGCATAAGTTCTGGGGCTGCAGGAGTTGTTCGCTCATTAGTTAGTGTTCCAATGTTTGCACCGTTCCACGAGAGTGCCCTGGCGAGGTCGCCAACAATTGATGTAACACTGGTTTTGCCATTAGTTCCCGTCACACCCACTAATTCGCAGCGCAACTGCGGACTCCCTGTTACGAGTGCCGAAACGTGAGCAACCAGTCCTCGAAGTAGCGATTCTGGAACGGTGATTACTGGAACATCAAGTTCCAATTCTTCGGAACTAACAACGCACACTGCCCCATTGGCGACTGCATCCTTCGCATATTTTGCACCATTCGCTGATGTTCCAGACACGGCAAAGAACACTGAGCCAGGGATGCAGTTACGAGAATCAATTTCCACATGGGTGACTTCGATGCTGGCGGTTCGAGCATCGAATGAGAAATCTTCAAAAATGTCACCGAGCTGCATCACGTCACGTCCGATGCAACGCTTGCGCCCTTGCCAGTGAGTGGCTTTTGAACAGCACCATTAGATGGAATCCCGTAGTGGTGCAGCGCATATGACATGACCTGTTGGAAAATAGGTGCTGCGGCAACACCACCAAATATTGTTGTTTGTGGTCGCTCAATAATCACAATCATCGAAAGCACTGGATTATTCGCTGGTGCAAATCCAACAAAGCTCGCGTTGTACTGACCAATTAGCAACTTATCCTTACCTGGGTATGGGATGGTTGCAGTTCCAGTTTTACCCGCAACGCTGTAGCCAGGAATAATGGCGTTTGTTCCAGTTCCTGCAAGAACTACTTGCTGCAACATTTGATTGATTGTTTGCGCAACTGTTGGTGATAGAGCAACACGAGTTGCACTCGCTGGCATTGCCTTAACTGATCCACTCGAATTAACGTATGCGCGAACAAGCTTTGGTTGAATAAATACCCCATTATTAGCAATTGTGTTGTAGGCGTCGAGTACTTGAATTGGTGGTACAGCATCAACTTGACCAATCGGAAGTGATACCTGGTCACTGGCGTACCAAGTAGACGCATTCACAAGTAGTCCAGAAGTTTCTCCTGGAAAATTTATTGAAGTTCTTTGACCAAAGCCCATTCTTTCAACCTGAGCGAGTAGGCCATTTGTCCCAACACGTAGACCAATTTCGTATGTTCCAATGTTTGAAGACTGTGCAAGAATCTGCGTTGTGGTGAGGTGCTCAACAGCATGGTTTTCCGCATCATGAAAATAGCGACTTCCAACTGTGACGCTATTTGGAACGGTGAACAGTGTCGTTGGAGTGACAAGTCCTTGCTGGAGTGCAGCCGAGAAGGTCACTAGTTTAAAAACTGAACCTGGCTCATAGGCTTGCGCAAAAGGCAAGTTATTAATAGTTTCTTGAATTCCTGGAACGCCTACGTTTTTGCCCCAAGCAGGGATGGGGCCTAGAACGCCGGGATTTGTTTTTGTGTTTACCAGCGAAACATCAGCGAGGATTTCACCAGTCTTTACATCCATAACTAGTGCTTGTCCAGTTATCCCACCAGTTGCTTTAAGTTGCTTCGCAACGACTCGTTCGGCAACGAACTGTAGTGATGTATCAAGCGTGAGTTCTAATCCAATTCCAGGTTTTGCTGCACGAATAATGGTGCTACGAGAACTAGGAAGATTCACGCCCGATGTTGATGTCAATTCTCGAGTTAGGCCGTTTTGTCCAGCGAGCAGTTTCTGATATGCATATTCGAGACCCACTGATCCAGCTCCTGCAGCATTTGTCCCGCCTAGGGTTGCAAGCGCAATTTGCCCATTTGGATAGCTGCGAACCGAGGAGTCTTGAACAACAATCCCTGGGAAAAACATTGAACGCAATTTGCGACCAGCCGTGAGATCAAGTGAATTATTAAGTACCACGTACCCACTCTTCCTTGAAAGAAGTGGCACCAACTTGTCAACGGGTACTTGAACTAATGCAGACATAGCTTCAGCGAGTCGAACAGGATGTTGAATTTGAAAGTCATCGGCGATTACTAATGAGGTAGGCCTCGATACAGCGAGTATCTGTCCATTGCGGTCGTAGATGCCCGCTCGAAGTGCCGTCGTTGTGATTTTTTGACTTACCTGCGATGCAGAAATTTTTGCGTACATTGCGTGTTGAAACACTTGGAGTTGAATCACACGAAGCGAAAGAATCCCAAAAATTCCAACAAACAAAGCGACGAGAATTATTAGTCGGTTTGGAGAAGGACGACGACTTGGGCCTTGGGGGCTGCGAGCAGGTCTACTTCTTGAAGAACGGGTACGTGAGTGTGTTGAGGTTTGGTGCGTACTCACCGAATTGTCCTTGATGTAGCCGGTGCACTACCAGAGAACTTCGGTAGAGGCAGAGGCGCATCAAGCGACGTTGAAGGAACCTGAACCACTACAACAGGCTCAACAAGGTGAAGCGCGCCAGCCTGAGCAGCAATTTGACTAGGTGCAGACGTATTCGTCATGGTACCAACCTGCACTGCATAGCTTGACTGATCTTGAAGCAATTGACTCTGTAGTTGGTGAATTTCTATCTGGCGACTAGAAACCAACATGCTTCCAGAAAGTGAAATAAGAATTGCGGTCATAACAATTAGTGCTGATCTACGAGAGGTCGATGCACCCATCCAAACTGTAATTACAGCGCGTCGACGTGTTGCCTTTGCGCGGTGTGCAGGACGACGTGTTACTGGTTTCGTAGTTGGACGAACACGCTCGCGCGTATCGCTGCGTCGCGGAAGAGTGATGACACTCATGCGGGAAGCTTTCGAGCGACGCGAAGTCGTGCTGACCTTGCACGAGGGTTTACTTCGATTTCAGCAGCTGAAGCCAACTGTGCACTGGCTTTGAAGACGCTGACGCTAGCAACAGCTCCACAGACACATCCAAGTGCTACTGGGCACTTGCAACCACCCGTTGCAGCTTCGTGGAGCACTGACTTAACGACACGATCTTCACCAGAGTGGTACGAGATAACAGCAAGGATGCCATTTTCACCAAGAATTTCAAGAGCAGCATCAAGTCCTTCGCTCAACTGCTCTTCTTCAGAATTAACAACGATTCGTAGCGCCTGGAATGCACGAGTAGCAACATGACCGCGACGACGTGCCGCCATTGGAACTGCGCGCTCAACGGCTTCAGTGAGTTCATAAGTAGTTTTTGGTTGACGCTCGATAACTGACTTTGCGATAGATCCAGCAAAACGGTTCTCGCCGTTCTCGCGAAGGAGTCGTGCAAACTCGTGTTGATCAACTCGAGTTATGTATTCAGCTGCGGTCTCACCCTTAGTCGGGTCCATTCGCATATCAAGTGGAGCATCCGCGCGGAAAGAAAAACCTCGACTTGATTCATCGAGTTGGTGTGAAGAGACTCCAAGGTCCATCAGCACTCCGACAATTGGGGAACTCATTATGAAGTCAGAATGTTCAGCAACAACACTCTTCATCTCGGCGAAGGTCGAATCAACAATGCAGACTCGGTCAGAGAACTGCTCAAGGCGCTTGGCTGCTGCCTCTCGTGCTTCTGGGTCTCGGTCAATTCCAATTAGGCGAAGTTGAGGAGCAGCGTTCAAGAGAGCGAATGCGTGCCCGCCCCCACCAAGAGTGGCGTCAATAACTACTCCAGTGCTCGCACTGGATAGCAACTCAACAATTTCTTGTTCGAGTACTGGTTGGTGGTAGTTACCCTGGGCCATCTGCAGCCTTTCAATCGAAACAACAGGAGAGAGGGCGGAGGAGGTGTCCTCTCCTGTTCTTACGATTGAAAGACTGCGCATGGTCCGCGGCCGGTACTGCTTGTACTCCCCTCTCACTTAATTTCTGCCTTGCTTAAAGATCGCTTCCGCTGAGCTGACCATCTGGTTGTAGATGTCAGGATTCCAAAGTTCGATGTGATCAAGAACACCAACAATGAGCACTTCGTCAACGAGGTTTGCGTATTCGCGTACGGCTGGTGGAACAGCGAATCGACCTTGCTTGTCGAATTCAGCATCAGATGATTGGCCCGCCCAGTAGCGAAGAAGGCGACGCTCTTCGGCTCCGCCATTTTTTTCACTTGAGCGCATCTCTGCAGCACGGCGATCGAATTCGCCTGGAGTCCACAGTGCAACACACTGTTCGTCGTTAGGGCTTAGGTGTCCGCCGCGTTCAAATTCAGAACGAAACTTTGCGGGCAGGATGAGTCGACCTTTTGCATCCAGCGTGTGCTGAAACTGGCCAACAAAACTAAGCATT